>NZ_JBQQBR010000046.1:0-92183 GCF_052245935.1 Nonomuraea sp. 3N208
GTCGCTGCATCCACGTGCCCCGGGCCGCAAACAGAGCCCGGCCCGCAACCTGCTGGAGCGCCTGCGCGACCGCAGTGCCGACGTGCTGCGCTTCGCCGACAACCCCGGTGTGGTGCCCTTCACCAACAACACCGGTGAGCACGCGCTTCGACCGGTCAAGACCCAGGTGAAGATCTCCGGCTGTCATCAATCGGAGACCGGCGCCGCCGCATGGCTGGCGGTCCGCTCCTACCTCGACTCGGCCCGCAAGCACGGCCTGAACGCCCTGGACACGATCCGCCGAGCCTTCACCGGCCACCTCTGGATGCCCCCGATCGTCCTGACCGACTGACCAGCAAGCATCACAAAGCGTCACAGAGCTGATGAATGCTTACCCTGCTGGAGTAGCAAATGACCGAGCCTTCATTTGAAGCGACTCCACTGCCGCAAGTATGGGGGCCTGGACGTTCATGGTCTCCCGGTTACCGAGTAGACGGGCAGAATCTCGACGCAACCTCCGACACGGAAATGCCGGAGTGGCGCGCCTGGGCACTTGACGGTGGGCCGACCAGTTGGCCGGAGGCGCTGGACAGCCTGGAGATCGATCGTTCCGCGGTAAGAGACGTCGCACGCGCATTGCTGGCCGACCTGGAGGCATATACCGCGCTGCGGGTCTGGCCCAGATCCGATGACGGCTCTCTCGCGAACCTGGAGCAGGGAGCCGAGCCCGCCAGACTCCTCGATATGCCCAGGTTCGGCGAATTCCATCCGGGAATCGACCTGGGAAACTTCGAGGGAGGCCCGCCCAACGATTCCCACGATTTCGCCAAACTCGGCGCCGTCAATTACTTTCACGATTTCATGGTGCTGTCACTCGAGCAGTTTTTCAAGTCCTACGCCTCCTATATTGCCAGACTGGCTCAGAGTGTCGAGGAATACGAACTGGCGGAAGAGGCATCCACCCTGAGCGATCTCGGGGCAATCCAGAACGATGACGAGTGATATGACATGACCAAGCTGACAGCCTGGTATAAGAATGGTACCAGACCGGATGACGCTCTCCTTGAGATGCGGTTCGACCACTACGACTATGAGCAGCGGGGCAACGAATACCATGCCCGCATCGAATCCATACGGGGAGAGATTGCGGGAACGTACGGAAGAGCGCTCATTTCCATTGCGGACACTTTGGTAGAGACCGTCTCCACTGTCACCACAAGGGGTCAGGAGCTCGCCGATGCCTGGGGGGGGAGACGCCGCCAAAGAGGCGGTTAACGACCTTGGCGTGCTCCGGAAAGCAGTCATAGAGTTGGCGGCTGCCGTAGGAACGGCCGGTGAGGGCGTCCGCTGGTTCGGCGAGGACGTGTACCCGTGCTTCGCCGACGCCATTGTCGGCGGCTTCACTGATGGGGACCCCATCTGGGATCACGAGTTCGTCGGCAACAACTGCGACTGCAGTTCGCTCTATACCAACCCGCTCTCGTGGACCGGAGTCGACTCCGCCACGTGCATCCGGCAAGAACACGAATATTACTATGAACATAGCGACAGATGGATCACGCATCCCCGTGACGCGATCCCAGTGGTCAACCGTGAAGACTTCTACTCCAGCGAGCTCGGCCGCTTCGTCAACGAAACAGAGCGTCAGGCGATAGAGGATCGACGCTTGGATCCTCTTACCGCCTATAAGACCGCAGCGGCACGCCGGCAGATGGACAGGTTGAACGGCTACCTCGAAGAGCTGCACGCGTTTCTGCCGGGGAAAGCCATCTGCCACTTCCCCGACGACGCGTAGAAACTGCTTCTTCTGGAGGTGGCGAGCTTGTCACTTCAGGTGTGTAAAGTCCATTTCGGGGTGATGAAGGGTTTTCTTCACCTGATCCGTCCTGGATAGGCGATGTCAAGTTCGATGAGCGCTTCGCGCGCCAGCCGGTGGTGCGTTGTCCCTCGGTGAGGCGTGCGGCGCTGGGCGAGGTTTTGATCTTGCCGGTGGTCTCTTGTGCGCGGCGCGTTCGCGGGCGCGTTTGTCCTCGATGTTGATGATGGCCGGCCAGAGCAGTTGACCACGGCGTCGTCGCCGGGGAAGTGCCTGCGGGCCTTGGCGACCTTGCGTAGCTGGTGGTTCAGACTCGATGCCGTTGGCGGTGTAGAGCAGCCGGCGCACCGGGCCGGTGAAGGCGAAGAACGGGGTGAGGCGATCCCAGGCGGCCTCGAACAAGCAGGCCGATTCGCCGGCGGTCGCGGTCTCCAGCGGGGTCTTGGCCGACCACATGCCCATGGCGAGGTCGAGGGCTTCCGAAAACCGAAAAACCCCAGCTCACCGCAGTGAGCTGGGGTTTCGAACGGGTGCGCCGCCAGGGACTCGAACCCCGGACCCGCTGATTAAGAGTCAGCTGCTCTAACCAACTGAGCTAGCGGCGCCTGCAGAGGAATATACCGGTGATCCCCATCCCGGTCGAATCGGTATCAGGCGGGCTCCTGCCGCCGGTCAGGCGCCAGGGGCTCCGCCCGGCTAGAATAAAGTTCGGCCCCGAGCTCCGGCAGACAGGATCATCAATGTTCGACTCGCCCGCCGACGTGACGGAGCGGCTCGCCGCCGTGGACTACCTCGCCGACGACGCCATCTCTACCTCGGTGTTCCTGGCCGCGGCCCTGGGCAAGCCGCTGCTGGTCGAGGGTCCCGCGGGGGTCGGCAAGACGCAGCTGGCCAAGGCGGTGGCGCTGGCCACGGGCGCCCAGCTGATCAGGTTGCAGTGTTACGAGGGGCTCGACGAGGCCCGGGCGCTGTACGAGTGGAACTACAAGAAGCAGCTGCTCAGGATCCAGGCCACCAGCGCCGACGACGACATCTTCAGCGAGGAGTTCCTGCTTGAGCGGCCGCTGCTCAAGGCGATCAGGTCGGCCGATCCCACGGTGCTGCTCATCGACGAGACCGACAAGGCCGACGTGGAGGTCGAGGGGCTGCTGCTGGAGCTGCTGTCCGACTTCCAGGTGACGATCCCCGAGCTGGGGACCATCGCCGCGACGCGCCGGCCGTACGTGGTGCTGACCTCCAACGCCACGCGCGAGCTGTCCGAGGCGCTCAAGCGGCGCTGCCTCTACCTGCACATCGAGTACCCGACCCCCGAGCGGGAGCGGGACATCGTGCTCAGCCAGGTGCCGACCATCCGGGCCGACCTGGCCGAGCAGTTGGCCAGGACGGTCGCGACGCTGCGGGCGCTGGAGCTGAAGAAGGCGCCGTCGGTGGCCGAGACCGTGGACTGGGCCAACACGCTGCTGGCGCTCGGCCGGGACGAGCTGGACGAGGCGACGGTGGCGGGGACCCTGGGCGTGGTGCTGAAGCACGCCTCCGACCATGAGCGGGCGGTCAAGGAGCTGGGGTTGCCGGATGCCTGACTCTCTCGTCGACCGGCACGTGGGCTTCGTGCACGCGTTGCGCGCGGCCGGGGTGCCGGTGTCGGTGGCCGAGGGGCTGGACGCGGCGCACGCGCTGCGGGTGATCGAGCTGGCCGACCGGGAGTCGCTGCGCGCCGCTTACGCGGCGACGCTGGTCAAGAAGCCCGCGTACCGGCCGGGGTTCGACGTGCTGTTCGACCTGTGGTTCCCGGCGGCGACCACCGGCATGTACGCCGAACGCCCGGATAAGACGATAAATCCGGAAAAGGCGGCGGTTGAGGAGCTTCGCGAGCACCTCGCAAGCCTCCTGACCGGCGGCACCGACCAGGAGCTGCGCGAGTTCGCCCAGGCCATGGTCGAGCGCTTCGGACGCCAGCCCGCCGGCCCCGGCCGCCAAGGCTGGTTCTCCTACAGCGTCATGCGCGCCCTCTCCCCCGAGACCCTGATGGCCCGTATCCTTCGCAACGTCCTGGCCGGCCAGGAACGCGGCGGCCTGGCGGAGAAGACCGTGCGCCAGCAGGTCAACGCCGGCGTCCGGCGCTTCGAGGAGGCCGTCGCCACCGACGTGCGCCGCCGCATCGCCGAGGACTCCGGGATCGAGCGCATCGCCCGCTCCGCCGTGCGCCCCCCGCTCGACCAGATCGACTTCCTGCGCATCACGAAGGCCGACCTGGCCCGGCTGCGCCGAGAGGTCTACCCGCTGGCCAGGCGCCTGGCGGCACGGCTGACGATCAAGCACAGGAAGGGCCGGCGCGGGCGGCTGGACTTCCGCAGGACCATGCGGGCCTCGCTGCAGAGCGGCGGCGTGCCGCTGACCACCCATTTCAGGCCGCCCCGGCCGCACAAGCCGGAGCTGGTCATCCTCTGCGACACCAGCGACTCGGTCTCGTCGTTCGCGCATTTCACGCTGCTGCTCACGTACGCACTCAGGGAGCAGTTCACGAAAGTGCGGACGTTCGGCTTCGTGGACACGGTAGACGAGATCACCCGGTTCTTCGTGCCGGGCGCCGACGTGGTGGAGGCGATGACCAGGCTGGCGAACGAGGCCGACATGGTGCGCTTCGGCCGCACCAACTACGGCCACTCGCTGCAGCGTTTCGCCGAACGGTACGGCGACGCGATCGGTCCCAAGACCTCGCTGCTGATCCTCGGTGACGCCCGGTCCAACTACCAGCCGCCCGCCTTGGACGTGCTCAAGTCCCTGGTGTCCAGGTCCCGGCACGCCTACTGGCTCAACCCCGAGCCGAGGCGGCAGTGGGACACGGGCGACTCGGTGGCGGGCGACTACGGCACGGTCGTCCCGATGTACGAGTGTCGCAACGTCGCCCAGCTCACCGCGTTCATCGGAACGCTGGCCTAGACCTTCTGCAGCGCCCTGGCCGCCGTGCGGGTGAGCAGCTCGATCTGCTCCTCGGTGTAGACCTTGCCCTCGGCCGCCTTGATCACCTTTGCCGCCAGCCGCGGCCTGAGCAGCGTGAGCCCCTCGGCCACCAGGATGCCGCCCTTGGGCAGGTCCCCGCAGTGGACCGCGAGCATGGGAGAGATCGTCACCGGGATGCGCGTCTCGCGGGTGAGCAGCTCGGCGAACGCCTCGGCGGCTCCCACCAGCGCCTTGGCCTCCTTGGAGCCGTACTTCTCGCCGAAGAACAGCCGCCCGGCGTAGCAGGCGATCTCGGTGTCGGGGCTCCAGGACTCGTTGTCCACGATCCACACGCCGGCCGGACCGATCACCAGGTGGTCGATCGAGGCCTGGTCGCGGATGGCGCGGCCGTCGAGCACGTTGTAGCCCTGCTTGCCGAGCGACCTGCGCAGCAGCCTTCCTGTGATCACCTCACCGCGCTTCGCCCCACGCCAGACCGCGGTCGCGTGGAACGAACGCCAGTCGAGGAACCAGTCGCCACCGGCGACCAAGCCGCCGAGGAAGAGGCCGATGAACGGCGCGGCACCCGTGAGGTCGAACCTGATCGCCAG
The DNA here is from genome assembly GCF_052245935.1 of Nonomuraea sp. 3N208. Lineage (NCBI taxonomy): Bacteria > Bacillati > Actinomycetota > Actinomycetes > Streptosporangiales > Streptosporangiaceae > Nonomuraea > Nonomuraea sp. 3N208. The sequence continues at coordinate 5,347 of NZ_JBQQBR010000046.1, forward strand.
CGCCACGCCTATGACGAATGCCACAGCCGTCTTGACATACCTGGCCCTGCGGCGGTTCTGGGCATCCTCACGCCAGAACTTCTCGTACCACCACTGGGGGGAATTCCCCGTGTATTTTTCGCTTGGCTGCACGTAGATAGAGCCACCGGGCACGGCAAACTCCCCGAATGAGTAGGTAGAACAGGATCTGCCACGCCGAAGATCCCTCGCCGGTCAAGGGATACCCTTCCCCCAACCAAGGCAAGCCTAAGGTGACGCTATTCGAACCAGCAAGGCCAGTAACCGACCAGTCGGTATGCTAGGTCCGTGACTCATGTGAAAGAGGAACCGGTCAGGCAGCGGCTCCTGGCCGAGGCGACCCGATTGTTCGCCGAGCGCGGGTTCGAGGGCACCTCTGTGCAGGAGGTGGTTTCGGCGGCCGGCGTCACCAAAGGCGCCATGTACCACTATTTCGACTCCAAAGACGATCTGTTGCACGAGATCTACGCCCGGGTGCTGCGCATGCAGATGGACCGGTTGACGCAGATCGCCGACGGCCCAGGCACGCTGAAGGAGCGCCTGCACGGAGCCGCGGCCGACGTTGTGGAGACCACGACCGCGAACCTCGACGACTCCAAGATCTTCTTCAGGTCGATGCACCTGCTCGCGCCCGAGACGCAGAAGACCGTGCGTGCCGAGCGCCGCCGCTACCACGAGCGGTTCCGTGACCTGGTGGCCGAAGGGCAGCGCACGGGCGTCTTCAGTGACAAGGTGCCCGCCGAGCTGGTCGTGGACTACTTCTTCGGCTCGGTGCACCACCTGGGCACGTGGTTCCACGCGGAGGGGCCGCTGACCGGCGCCCAGGTGGGCAGGCACTTCGCCGACCTGCTGCTCGCCTCACTCGGGGCCGGGGACGCCGGCGAGTGAGGCCAGCGCCTCACGGTGGTCGCCGGGCGTGCCCAGCGCGATCTCACTGGCCTTGGCGCGCTTGAGATAGAGATGGACGGGATGCTCCCACGTCATCCCGATCCCGCCGTGCAACTGCAGGGCCTCCTCGGCGGCGTGCACGGCCACGGCCGCGTTCCACAACTGGGCCACCGCCACAGAGAGGGGCGAGGGGTCGGCGACCGCGTTCCTGGCGGCGGCCCTGGCCCTCACCACGTCCAGCCACAGGTCGGCCAGCCGGTGCTTGATCGCTTGGAAGGAGCCGACGGGGCGGGCGAACTGGTGGCGTTCCTTGACATAGCCGAGCGTCGAGTCGAGGCACCACTCGGCCACCCCGAGCTGTTCGGAGGCCAGTAGCGCCGCGCCGGAGCGCAGCACCCCGGCCAGGTCGCAGGCCCCGACGCGGCGGGCCTCCGTCCGCTCGAAGGTGACGGTGGCCACCGGCCTGGTCAGGTCGAGTGACGGCACGAGCTCCACGGCCGCCCCCTCGGTGGCGTACAACTCGCCGTCCACCGGCACCAGCAGCACGTCGGCCACATCCGCCCCGGCGACGCCGGTGACCGTGCCCGACAACTGCCCGTCCTCGACCCGCACCGACGAGCCGCGCAGCGGCCGGTACGGCGAGGCCGCGAACGACACCGCGAGCGCGGCCGTCCTCCAGCCCTCGGCCAGCTCCCCGAGCAGCGCGTCCCCGGTCGGCAGCAGCGCCTGGGTGGCCAGCACCGAGCTGGTGAAGAACGGCACCGGCGCCACCGCCCGGCCCAGCTCCTCCAGGACCACGGCCACCTCGCTGGCCGACGCCCCGGCGCCGCCGAGCTCTTCGGGGATCAGCAGCCCGGCCACCCCGATCTCGCCGGCCAGCGTCTTCCACAGATCCAGGTCGCCCATGGAATTTACGGAGTTGTCAAGCGTGCGATGACCCGGGTCGGACTCGATCCGCTTCAGCACCGCGGCGGGCGGGCACCTGTCGGCGAGCAGCCCGCGCACAGCCGCCCGCAGCTCCTCCTCGACCTCGGAATACAGGAGTGTCATCGCGGCAGGTCCTTCCAGGGCACGTCCTTGTCGACGCGGGGCTCCGAGGGCAGGCCGAGCACCCGCTCGGCGATGATGTTGCGCAGGATCTCGGACGTGCCACCCTCGATCGAGTTGCCCTTGGCCCGCAGGTAGCGGTATCCGGGGCCGCGGCCGTAGAAGTCGACGTCCTCCGAGCGGCGGAACGTCCAGTCGTCGTAGCCCAGGTCGCGCTGGAACTCGACCTCGAACCCGGACAGCGCCTGGTTGAGCTTGGCGAACGACAACTTCATGCCCGACCCCTCGGGCCCGGGGTGGCCGGCGACGAGCTGCTCGCGCAGCCGCGCCCCCGACAGGCGCGTGACCTCGGCCTCCACCCAGAGCGCCAGCAACCGCTGGTGCAGGTCGTGCGTACGCAGCTCGGGGTGCGCGTGCCAGGCGTCGAGCACGGTGCCGACCATGCCGCCGCCGCGCCGCACGGGCGCGCCGCCGATGGCGACGCGTTCGTTCATGAGCGTGGTCTGCGCCACCCGCCAGCCGTCGCCGACCTCGCCGAGCCGCAGGTCGTCGGGCAGCCGCACGCCGGTGAGGAACACCTCGTTGAACTCGGCCTCGCCGGTGATCTGCCGCAGCGGCCGCACCTCGACTCCGGGCGCGTGCATGTCGCAGACGAAGTACGTCATCCCGCGGTGTTTCGGCACGTCAGGGTCGGTACGGGTGACGAGGATCCCCCAGCGCGAGTGATGGGCGCCGGACGTCCACACCTTCTGGCCGTCCACGACCCATTCATCACCGTCCCTGACCGCCCTGGTCGCGAGCGTGGCCAGGTCCGACCCGGCTCCCGGCTCGCTGAAGAGCTGGCACCAGATCTCCTCCCCCGTCCACAGCGGGCGCAGGAAGCGGCGCTTCTGCTCCTCCGTGCCGAACGCAAGGATCGTCGGCGCCGCCATGCCGAGCCCGATGCCCTGGACGCCGGTGTTGATCTGCGGCGTGCCGGCCAGCTCCCGCTCCACGACCTGCTGCAGTTCCCTGGCCGCGCCCAGCCCGCCGAGCCCTTCGGGGAACCACACCCAGGCCAGCCCGGCGTCGAACCTCGCCCGCAGGAACTCCAGCCGGTCCCCGCCCGGGTCGTGCGCGCCCAGGAACGCCGTGACCCGCTCCTTGATCTCCGCCTCGTTCACATCCACCTCTTGAGCTCGCGATAGGCCAGCGACCGCTTGTGCACCTCGTCGGGGCCGTCCGCCAGGCGCAGCGAGCGGGCGCCCGCCCACAGCCCGGCCAGCGGGAAGTCCTGCGAGACGCCGCCCGCGCCGTGCACCTGCACGGCCTTGTCGAGGATCCACTCCACGGTGATCGGGGTGGAGATCTTGATGGCCTGGATCTCGGTGTGCGCACCCTGGTTGCCCACCGTGTCCATGAGCCAGGCGGTCTTGAGCACGAGCAGGCGCAGCTGCTCGATCTTGATGCGGGACTCGGCGATCCACTCCTGGACGACGCCCTGCTGCGCGACGGCCTTGCCGAACGTGGTCCTGGCGAGCGCCCGCTTGCACATGAGCTCGACCGCCCGCTCGGCCATGCCGATCAGGCGCATGCAGTGGTGGATGCGGCCGGGACCGAGCCTGGCCTGGGCGATGGCGAAGCCGCCGCCTTCCTCGCCGATCAGGTTCTCGGCCGGGACGCGGACGTCCTGGAACTCGATCTCGGCGTGGCCGCCGTGGTCGGCATCGGTGTAGCCGAACACGTGCATGCCCCGTTTGATGTGCAGGCCCGGCGTGTCGCGGGGCACCAGGATCATGCTCTGCTGGCGGTGCTTGGGCGCGTCAGGGTTCGTCTTGCCCATGACGATGAAGATCTTGCAATGGGGGTTCATCGCACCGGAGATGAACCATTTGCGGCCGTTGATGACGTACTCGTCGCCGTCGCGCACGATGGAGGTGGCGATGTTCGTGGCGTCGGAGGAGGCCACGTCGGGCTCGGTCATCGCGAACGCGGAGCGGATCTCGCCGTCGAGCAGCGGCTGCAGCCATTCCTTGCGCTGCCACTCGCTGCCGAACATCGACAACACTTCCATGTTGCCGGTGTCGGGTGCGGCACAGTTGGTGGCCGTCGGCGCGATGGTGGGACTCCGGCCCATGATCTCGGCGAGGGGCGCGTATTGGAGGTTCGTCAGCCCGGCGCCATGCTCGCCGGGCAGGAACAGGTTCCACAGGCCGCGCTTCCTGGCCTCGTCCTTCAAGTCGGCCATCAGCGGCGGTGGGCTCCAGCCGCTGGTCGCCGCCTGCTCCTCGAAGGCGGGCTCGGCGGGGTAGACGCACTCGTCCATGAAGCGCAGCAGACGCTCACGCAGGTCCTCGGTGACATTGTCAAAGGCGAAGTCCATGACGCGAGCCTACCGACCGGCCGGTATGAGTGTCGACAGGTGGTTTCCCGCAAAAACCGCCATGTGGCCATAATCCCGACATTCGGTGTCCCCTATGGTTGCCGGCATGACCACGAAGTTGCCCGTCCCTGTGGTGCTCGAGAACGACGTCGTCCGGCTCGAGCCGCTCGCACTCCCCCACATACCCGACCTGTTCGCCGCCGGAGGCGGGGACGACGAGGTGTGGCGGTGGCTGTCCGTCCCCACCCCGCAGTCGGAGGAGGAGCTGGGGAAGGTCGCGCTGGGGCTGATCCACGACGACAAGCACATTCCCTTCGCCGTGGTGCTCAGGGAGTCCGGGCGGGCCGTCGGCTGGACGACCTATGCCGATGTGCCCGGCTTCGAGGCGAGCGTCGAGATCGGCTGGACCTGGTACGGCCGCGCGGTCTGGCGCACCGCCGTCAACACCGCCTGCAAGCTGTTGCTCATCGACCACGCCTTCGAGCTCGGGTACAACCGCGTCCTGCTCAAGACCGACAACCTCAACCTCCGCTCCCAGAACGCCATCAAGCGCATCGGCGGGTTCCACGAGGGCACCCTGCGGCGGCACCGCAAGAGGCCCGACGGCACCTGGCGCGACACGGTCTGCTTCGGCATCCTCGAAGAGGAGTGGCCAGAACACCGCGCTCGGTTGAATCGCACCTGACGGCCACACACAACTCGACGACAGCACACAACACGGGGCACACCTGCTCCCGCTACGGCGTCGCAGGACTGGGCGGCCACGCATTCGCCGGAGCCGCCCGCGTTGAGGAGCGACGAATTGAGCAGCTCTGGAGGAGACGGCGGCCGAACCCTGAGGCCGGTTACGAGCTAGAGGCCGGTCGCCCGGGGGCGGCGGTGTCGAGCATGCCGGTCAGGAGGTCTCGCATGGCCTCGATGAGCTCGTCCAAGGTGGGCATGCCCCCGGCGCCCGCGATGGCGTCGAACATGAGGCCCTCGCCGAAGGCCACCAGCTGGCGCGCGTGCCGTACCGGATCGCGTGAGCCCAGCGCGGCCAGCAGGGCGACGACGGGATCGCGGAAACGGCGGCCCGCCGCGTCGTAGATCTCGCGCAGCTCGGGCCGCCGAGTCGCCTCCAGCGCCAGCTCGTATCGGGCCAGCGTGCGCCTGCGGTCCTGGAGCTGGATGTGCAGCGCCTCGGCCGTCACGGTGGGCAGGTCGGACAGCTCCAACGCCTCGCTCTGGTACGCCGGCGCCAACGCCCGCATCTCCAGCTCCGTGAGCCGCGACAAGGTCAGCTCCAGCAGGGCGGCGCGGGTGCGGGCCAGGTTGGAGGTGGAGCCGGGCGGCAGGCCCGCGGCCTCGTCGACGGCTCGGTGGGTGAGGCCGCGCATGCCTCGCTCCGCCAGCAGCGTGATGGCCGTGTCCGCAACGGTCTCTGAGCGTTTCACGGAATCCGATACTACAGCGGTAGTGCACCTGAACTACAGGCGTAGTATGGTGAGACTACAGACGTAGTACGGAGGGGGTTCTGAGATGGCCAGGGCTGTAGTGATCGGCGGCGGGATCGGCGGGCTGACCAGCGGGATCGCGCTGCGCCGCAACGGGTGGGACGTGACCGTGTTAGAGCGGGCGCCCAAGATCGATCCGGTGGGGTCAGGGCTGGGGATCGCGGCCAACGCCCTCAAGGCGCTCGACACGCTCGCGCTGGGGGATCACATACGCAAGCTGTCCAGGATCCAGGGGCAGGTGGGGATTCGCAGGGGGGACGGGCGGTGGCTGGTGCACACCACGCCCGACGCGGCGGAGGCCCGCTACGGGGACTCCGCGGTCGTCCTGCTGCGGGCCACGCTGATGGAGGTGCTCGCGGACGCGCTGGAGGCCGATCGGCTGCGGCTGGGGGTCAGCGTGTCGGGGGTGGACGCCGACGAGGGCATCGTGCGTACCGATGACGGGGATCTTCGGGCGGATCTGATCGTGGCCGCCGACGGCATTCACTCGAAGGTCCGGCAGGCGCTCTTTCCTGAGCACCCTGGTCCGACGTACTCAGGGGTCACGGCCTGGCGGGGTCTCGTACCTCGGGGGGATCTGGAGATCGGGAGCACGGAGAGCTGGGGCAAAGGGCTGATATTCGGGGTCATACCGCTGGCCGATGACATGGTGTACGTGTACGCGACCGATGTGCTGCCTGCGGGCACCGTGTTCGAGGACGAGCGGGAGGAGCTGCTGCGGAGGTTCGGGGACTGGCATGAGCCGATTCCCGCGCTGCTGCGGGCGGCCGATCCCGGGCGGATCATACGCAACGACGTCTACTCGTTCGACACGCCGCTGCCTGCCTTCCATCGTGGGAAGGTGGCGCTGGTCGGGGATGCCGCGCACGCGATGACGCCGAACCTGGGGCAGGGGGCCTGCCAGGCGATCGAGGACGCGGTCGTGCTCGCCCACCTGGTTGGAGACGGGCAGGAGAGCAACGGCATGGCTGCGGCTACGCGTGGCGGCCGCCTCGACGCCTACACCGCCGCCCGGCTGGGGCGGACGTCGAAGGTGGTGCGGCAGTCGATGAGCATCTGCAGGATGACCAAGGTCCGTAATCCGGTCGCGGTCTGGCTGCGGGATCTCGGGATGTCCCTGGCCGCCCGGACCGTGCCGGACATGATGTTGCGGTCCATGGATGAGGTGCTGAGCTGGCGTCCGCCGGTGGGCGCTACGGACGCGGGCGAGCGCCATCGGATCGAAGGGCGATGATCGTCCCGGCTCGGCTCGGCTCGGCCGCTGATCCGACAGCAAGTGCCATGCGCCCGATCAGTTGGCGTCTGAGGTCGCTGTCACCGGGTGCGGGGACGGGACCGGGGGGACCTCGACCGAGGCCGGCTGGGTGTGGTCGGGGGCCAGGCGGCCAAGGGTGATCGTGCCGCCGATGGTGAGGGCGCTGGCCAGCAGGGCGGGGATCGCGGTGGACGGGCTGGTCGGCAGGGGCTCGCCGAGGAGGAGCGCTCCGGCCAGAACCGAGGTGATCGGATCGACGACCTGCACGCCGGCGTACGCGATCCCGAAGTACCCCACAGCGTACGAGCGCTGCAGCAGCACCACTGCGCAGACCAGCAGCACGGGCACGGCGAGCGTGAACCAGTGGACCAACCGCCCCCAGTCGCCCTCCATGCCGCCGCCGACCACCCGCACGAACGTCGACACGCTGGCGGTGACCACCCCCGCTCCCACGCTGAGCAGCAGCGCCCGCCCAGGGCCGTTGACGCGGCCCGCGAACACCTGCGTGACCAGGACGATCACCCCGATCACGGCCAGGAACCCGAGTGCGGCGCCGTTACCGAGCCGAGGCGGCACGTCGTGGTGCGGCACCAGCAGCATCAGCCAGAGCAGCCCCACGGCCACCGCTATCGAGCCGAAGATCTCCGCTTTGTGCGGCTTGCGCCCGTACATGAACGCCGCCAGCGGCACCGCGAACACCAGTGTGGCGACGCTGATGGGCTGGACGGCGACCAGCGGCGCGAAGCTCAGGGCCACGGCGTGCAGGCAGGCGCCGGTGAACCCGATGGCGCCGCCGATCCACCAGCGAGGGCGTCGGACCAGCCTGAGCGAAGCGCCCTCCGCCACCGCCTCGTACTGCTGCATGGCCGCGCCCAGCGCGTATCCAAGCGCTCCCGCCAGGGCGATGATCAGGCCGACCCAGGTCATGGTCGCCCACGCAGGGGCATGGATCCTTCCAAGAGCATTGCTCCAGCTTAGGAGGCGAGCGGAGCGGTGGAATCATACTTTCGGCGGATCATTGAGTGAATGTCGCTTGCCACCGACAGGAACATCTAGCCCATCCGTACGCCTCCACCGCAGGTCAGCACGCCACCTACAGCTACCGCGGCCCCGTCAGGACGGCTCGGGGCAGACACAGAACAGATGGCCCTCCGGGTCCTGGAGGACGATCCAGCGAGTGCCCTCGTCCGTGACCCCTGGCTGGAACTCCGGCTTGGTGGCTCCCAGCGCGATGTACTCCTCGGCTGCCTTCTCCACGTCCGGCACCCGGAAGTCGAAGTGGAACTGCTTGTCCGGCCCGGGCCACGCCGCAGGCTTGCGGTCGGGGACGCGGCCGAAGTAGATGTTCGTGGTGCCGTCGCCCACGGCGGCGTACTCGTCCTCCGAGTACTGGATTTCCCAGCCGGTGACCTCGTGGTAGAACGCGGCCAGTTTCTTGGGCTCCGCGCAGTCAAGGGTGAACGCCAGGAGCTTCGCCTTCGTCGTCATGGGTTCAGCCTTCCAGCTGTACCTGCCATCTCCTGTCAGGTACGGCAGCACGTCATGCGTGGCGAAGGGCCGCGCCCCGCCAGGAGGCGCGGCCCTTCTTTAACGGCACGCGCGAGTTACCCGGGGAACCGGCCGTAGTAGTCCCCAATACGGGCGCGGTACTCGGGCTCCTTGAACGTGCCCGCATCGAACTCGGGCGCGTCCTTGATCTCCGCCTTGGTGCGCGCGACGTACACGTTGCGCTCCTGAGGGTCGATGCTCGTGACGACCTGCGCCGGGAGCATGACCTTCTTGCCGAAGATCCAAGGGCCGGTGTCGACGATGATGTAGCTCTCGCCGACCTCGTACGTCGCCTCGTCGACGGTCCCGATCTTCCCGTCCGTCGCCTGCACGTGGTAGCCCACGAGGTCGAGGCTCCGTCCGCGGTCATAGACGTCAGGTCGATAGTCCCAGAGCTCCATTGGGGCTCTCTTCCTCTCTTCTTCCGTCTTCATCGGGCCCGCTCCCGCTACCCGCCCGCGCCTCGGTAAACCCCTTGCAAAGTCCTTGCAGGCAGGCGATGGCAACCCCGGCGCAAGCACCCGAGCGCACCCTCTCCGTGACAGGAAGGGGTGGAACCAATGCGAACCAACTCAGACAGGCTGTACGAGCTCGACGGGCTCCGACTTCTGGCGGCACTGTGCGTCGTGTTGTTCCACTACACGTTCTCCGGCTGGGTCGGCGGCGCCAGCCCGGTCGCCTTCCCCGAGGAGAGCTCCTGGTCCAAGTACGGCTACCTCGGTGTGGACCTGTTCTTCCTGATCAGCGGGTTCGTGGTGCTGATGAGCGCGTGGGGCAGAAGCCCGCGCGCGTTCCTGGTGTCGCGGGCCGTGCGGCTCTACCCCGCCTACTGGGTCGGCGTCGCGGTCACCGCCGCGGTCACCGTGACGCTGGGGCTAGGAGTGTTCCAGGTGACGTTGCCGCAGGTGCTGGCGAACCTCACGATGTTCCAGGCGGTGCCCGACATCGCCAACGTGGACGTCGTCTACTGGACGCTCTGGACAGAGATGCGTTTCTACCTGCTCATCCTGGTGTTCACCTGGATCGGGATGACCCGGGCCCGTGTCATGGCGGGACTGTGGATCTGGCTGGGGCTGGCCTTCGCGGTCCAGGCGGGGCTCTTGCCCGGGGTCGCGGACCTGGTCGTGCAGTCGGAGTTCGCGCACTACTTCATCGCGGGCATGGCGCTGTTCATGCTCTACAGGTTCAGGCTGAACCTGCAGATCGCCCTGCTGGTGCCGATCTGCCTGGGCAACGCCGTCTACCGCGCCATCGGGTACGCCGACGCGGTCGGCGAGCGCTACTCCGTCACGTACTCGCACGCGATCATCACGACCGTCGTCGTGGTCATCTTCCTGGTCATGACGCTCGTAGCGCTGCGCGTCACCCAGCGCCTGGGCAGGCCGTGGCTGGTGCCGGCCGGGGCGCTGACGTACCCGCTCTACCTGCTGCACGCCCACATCGGCTTCATCGTGTTCGCCCGGCTGGGGGACGCGGTCGACGCGCACGTGCTGCTGTGTGGGCTCATCCTCGTCATGCTGGGGGCGGCGTACCTGGTGAACCGGTTCGTGGAGCGGCCGCTCGCACCCGCCCTCAAGCGCCTGCTCTCGCGCCGGCCGGTCGCGCCGGCGCTCGGGGTGCTCGTAGCGGGACAGCCGACACGGTGACCTGACTCTCCTGACAACCGCCTGCGAGGCCGGGCGTCGGAGCGCCAGGTGCGGATACCATCCGCGTCATCGGACCGAAGGAGGCCCACGTGAGTCTGAACAGTCACGAGTGGGCTCCACCCGGCGTCGATCCGGACCAGCCGAGCGTGGCCCGCGTCCACGACGTCCTGCTGGGCGGCATGGAGAACTTCGCCTCGGACCGCTCGGTGGCCCGCAGGCTGAAGGACGCGGTGCCCGAGGTGGTGAACCTGGTCTGGTGCAACCGCGCGTTCCTCGGCCGGGTCGTGGACTTCCTCGTCCGCGAGTCCGGCATCAGGCAGATCGTCGACCTGGGCGCCGGCCTGCCCACGGTGGAGAACACACACGAGGTCGCCCAGTTCGCCGATCCCCGGTGCCGGGTGGTCTACGTGGACATCGACCCCATGGTGGAGCCGCACGCCCGCGCGATACTCAGCGGCAACCCGAACGCCGACGCGATCACCGCCGACGTCCGCGACGTGGAATCCGTGCTCGGGCACCCGACCCTCACCAAGCTCATCGACCTGACGCAGCCCACGGCGCTCTTGGCGGTCGGGCTGCTGCACTTGCTGCCCGACCAGGAGGATCCACACGGGCTGGTCAAGCGGTACATGGCCGCGCTGGCGCCGGGCAGCTACCTTGCCGCCTCGAACCTTATGGCCTCCCCCAGCCCCAAGGCCAAGGCACTGGAGGTGATGCTCCAGGCGACCATGGGCACCGGGCACTTCCGCGAGCGGGCGGCCGTCGCCGGCTTCTTCGACGGACTGGTGCTGGTGGAACCGGGTGTGGTGCACCTGCCGGAATGGCATCCCGACGAGCGGATCCCAGGGCCGCTGGCGCCCTGGGAGGAGTTGCTGCTGGGCGGCGTGGCCCGCAAGCCGCATGCCTGAAGGGCCGGCGTCGCCCTCAGGCCGCAGGGGGGAGGCGTTAGGGTGAGGGCTGTGCCGCGACGTTTGATCTGCTCTCCGCCGCCCGCCCAGTAGCGGGCGGCATTTCCTGAAATTTCCGGGTCTGACAGATCCGGGAGTGGCTGCTGCCCGCGTACCGGGCCCATTCCCACCACTCCCATCGGAGAGCTCCTGTCATGACCCATGTCTCCGCCCGGCGGGGCGCCGTGTACGTGTCCGTGGCCGCGACCGCCTGGGGCACCGGCGGCGCGGCCGGTTCGCTCCTCTTCGAGACCGGCGGGCTCGGCCCCGTCGGCGTGTCACTCTGGCGCTACCTGCTCGGCGCCGCCTTCCTGCTCACACTCGCTCCCCGCCCCTCCTCCTCTACTAGCCGGCTGACCTGGCGCGTGTTGCCGATCGGCTTCGGGATGGCCGTCTACCAGACCGCGTACTTCGCCGCGATCGCCCATTCCGGCGTGGCCGTCGCCACCGTGGTCACCATGGGCGCCACGCCCGTCTTCACGGCCCTGGGCAGCCGCTTCCTCCTGCGCGAGCGCCTCGGCAGGGTCGCGCTCGCCTCGCTGGCCGCCGCCCTGACCGGGCTAGCCCTGCTCACCGCGGAAACCGCGCTGCAGGCCCGTACGTCCTCCGTCGCCGGCATCGGCTTCGCCCTGGCCTCGGCCGCCGGGTACGCCGGCGTCACGCTGTTCTCCCGCCGCCACAGGGACGACCCGCGGGGCACGGCGATCGGCGGGTTCGTCGTGGGCGCGGCGTGCCTGGCGCCGTTCGCGCTGGCGGAGGGAGTGGTGCCGGAGATGAGCCTGGCCACGGCAGCGTTGCTGGTCTACCTGGGCGCGGTGCCGACCGCTCTGGCGTACGGGCTGTATTTCCGTGCGCTGACCGCGCTCAGCGCCACCACGGTCTCGATCATCTCCCTGGGCGAGGCCGTGGGCGCGGCCCTGCTCGGCGTGGCGGCGTTCGGCGAGCACCTCACACTTCTCGCCTGGTCGGGGTGCGTGTTGTTGCTCGCCGCCGTCGCGGTGCTCGCGGCGCGGCCGCAAGCAGGACGAGAAGCAGGCTGAGCGGCCCCCCGGATGGGTTAAGGTCCGGTACGGCGGCCCTGATCCCGCGCATGCGGGGAACGGTGTCCGCGCGGCGCGCGTTGGAGGAACTGTGGCCTCGATAAAGGGAATATTCAAAAACCTCCTGGACCGTCCAGGAGGAGTGCCCTTGACGGGCTACCAGAAGACCGTCAAGGCGGCTGATGCTCGTGCCGAGCGGGTGGCGAAGCTGGACGAGCTGCCTAGACCGGACATGGGCGACCTGGCCGAGTTCTGCGCCATCGCGCGGGAGGCCGCCGACCGGACCCTTGGGCTGCGGCCGTACGACGTGCAGTTGCTCGGCACGCTCGCGTTGCTCGACGGGAAGGTCGCCGAGATGGCGACCGGCGAGGGCAAGACGTTGTCCGGCGCCATGGCCGCGGCGGGGTACGCGCTGCAGGGCAAGCGCGTGCACGTGATCTCCGTCAACGACTACCTGGCCAGGCGCGACGCCGAGTGGATGGGTCCGTTCTACGAGGCGCTCGGGGTGAGCGTGGGCTGGATCGGACAGAATTCCACACCGGACGAGCGGCGTGCGGCGTATGCGAAGGACGTGACCTACGGACCGGTCAGCGAGATCGGGTTCGACGTGTTGCACGACCGGCTCCGTACGGACGCGAGCGAGATCATCGTGCCCGCGCCCGAGGTCGCGCTGATCGACGAGGCCGACTCGGTGCTGGTCGACGAGGCCCGGGTGCCGCTGGTGATGGCCGGCTCCACCGACCCGGGCAACGCGGTGCCGGAGATGGCGGCCCTGGTCAGGCAGCTCGTACGGGGCTACCACTACGAGATCGACGAGCAGGCCCGCAACGTCTACCTCACCCCCAAGGGCGCCGACAGCGTGGAGAACCTCCTCGGCGTCGAGCTCTACGACGAGCACGAGCCGGGCACGCTGATCGAGCTCAACCTGGCCCTGCACGCCCACGCGCTGCTGGCCCGCGACGTCGACTACATCGTGCGCGACGGCAAGGTGCAGCTGATCAACCCTTCGCGCGGCCGGGTGGCGCTGCTGCAGCGCTGGCCCAACGGCCTGCAGGCGGCTGTGGAGGCCAAGGAGGCGCTGCCGCCGAGCGAGAAGGGCGAGATCCTCGACTCGATCACCGTGCAGGGCCTGATCCGCCGCTACCCGCAGATCTGCGGCATGACCGGCACCGCCGTGGCCGTCAGCGAGCAGCTGGGCGAGTTCTACGGGCTCAAGGTCGCCGTGATCCCGCCCAACCGGCCGTGCGTCAGGAAGGACGAGCCGGACCGCATCTACCCGACCGTGCCCGACAAGGACGCCGCGCTGGTCGAGGAGATCCAGGAGGCGCACGCCACGGGCCGGCCGATCCTCATCGGCACACTCGACGTGGCCGAGTCGGAGAACCTCGCCAAGCTGCTGCAGCGGCGAGGCCTGGAGCCGGTCGTGCTCAACGCCAAGAACGACGCCGAAGAGGCCGCGATCATCGCCAAGGCCGGCGAGCGTGACGCGATCACCGTCTCCACCCAGATGGCCGGCCGCGGCACTGACATCCGCCTCGGCGAGGGCGTGGCCGAGCTGGGCGGGCTCTACGTGATCGGCTCAGGACGCCACGCGAGCAGCCGGCTCGACGACCAGCTCCGGGGCCGCGCCGGCCGCCAGGGGGACCCCGGCGGCTCGGTGTTCTACGTCAGCACGCAGGACGACCTGATCACCCAGTTCGTCTCCGACGAGCGACCGCCCGCCCCGGACGCCGACGGGATCGTGCGGCACCGGCGCGGCGCTTACCTCGTCGGCCACGCCCAGCGCGTCGCCGAGGGCGTCAACCTGGAGATCCACCGCAACACGTGGCGCTACACCCGGCTGCTTGAGCATCAGCGCGAGCTGATCCTGGAGTGGCGCGACAAGGTCCTGCACGGCGACGCCGCCGCCAAGGCCCTGGCCGCGGCCGACCCCGAGCGCTGGGCTGAGCTGCCCGAGGACACCAGGGACGAGACGGCCCGCCAGATCGTGCTGCACGCCATCGACACCTGCTGGACCGAGCACCTGGCGTTCCTGACGGACCTGCGCGAGGGCATCCACCTGCGGGCGCTGGGCCGGATGAGCCCGATCGACGAGTTCCAACGGGAGGCCGTGGCCGAGTACAAAACGCTGCTCGCCGAGGTGGAGCGGCGGTCGCTTGAGTCGTTCGAGACGCCGGAGCGGGAGCTGAAGCGGCCGCAGGCGACGTGGACGTATCTGGTGCAGGACAACCCGTTCGGCACGGAATGGGACCGCATCCTCCGGAGGGTCACGGCGGCCACGCGGCGCGGCTAGGGCCACTTGGGGTCGCCGGACGGCTCGACCGGCCCGTTCAGCACGCCGAGTCGCTCCAGCAGGGTGATGAACGTGGCCGCGTACGGCGAGTCCGCGGTCACGGCCGCCACGCGCGGCCAGTCGACCTGCTCGCGCATCGCGCGCACCTGGGCCAGCAGCGCCCCGTAGTCGCAGGCGTGCTCCGACAGCGGCAGCAGCCACGAGATCACCAGGTCGGTGGCCTCCAGCACGGGCACGATCACCGCCGACGCCTTCAGCGGCTCGGCCCGGTCGAGCAGTTCGTCGGTGATCGGCATGTCGGACACCCGGTAGATCAGGTCCACCAGCCGGCCCTCGTCGTACGCCTTGACCAGCCAGTCCTCGGGCGGCTTGGCGGTCTGGAACCCGATCGCGCGTAGTGCCTCCAGCGCGGCGGGCACGTCGTGCTCGGTGAGCACGAAATCCACGTCGTGCAGCGAGGGGGCGGCGCCTCTCGCGTACGCGGCGCAGCCTCCGGCCAGCGCGAACTTAATACCGGCATCCTTCAGCCCAGAGCTGGCACGCTTGAGCGTGTCGAGGATGGCGTCGGTGACCGCGTGGCCATGGCTACTCATGTGGTCGGGCTACCCAAACGTCCCCCAAGTAGACGTTGCGCGGGCGGGCCTGAGGGTAGCGCCGTGGCCGCCCTCTCGGCGGCGCTGTCCGGGCGGCGGGCGCCCGACCGCATCGGGGTGATGGACCTGCTGCTCATGGCGGCGTGCACGCACAAAGTGTCGCGGCGGCTCGCCAAGGATCCCCTGGCGCCCAAGGCGACCCGGCTCGTGGGGGCGACGATGACCGCGGTGGCGATCTCGGACTGGCTGCAGCTCGCCTACGCCAAGTTCATGAAGTCGGCGTCCTGGACACCGCGCGGAATCGATCCAAGGGACCCGCCGTCGGTGGCTGAGATCCCCTGGTGGAAGAGACAGCCGGCGGATCAAGGTCGGGTGGTGGTGCGGCGCACGGCGGTGAGGGCAGCGGCGGCCGCGCCGCCGGCCAGCACGAGCAGGACGGCCCCCCGGTGCCGGGACAGCCACAGCTGCGGGCTGCGCCCGTGGGAGCGCTGGTCGAACGCGCCGTGGGCACCGTAGTCAGTGTTCTCGTCCGCCGGTTCCCAGAGGTTGGACACGCCGCTCGGCGGCTTCTCGTCCGTCTGCTGGGATTTGATGCCGGTCCGCGCCACGTACCGGTCCACCAGCGCCGGCGCCACCCGCTGCGCCAGCATGGTGGCGACCGTAGGGGTGCCGACCCAGTACTCCTTGCGCTCGGGATGCTGCGCCGCGTACACGATGGCTTTGGCCGCGATCTCCGGCTGGTAGATGGGCGGCACCGGCTGCGGGTGGCGGCGGAGCTTGGACAGCACCCAGTCGAACTGCGGGGTGTTGAGCGCGGGCAACTGCACCAGTGTGATGTGGATGTCGCTGCGGTCGGCCATCAGCTCCGTGCGGACCGACTCCGTGAAGCCCTTGATCGCGTGCTTGGCGCCGCAGTACGCCGACTGCAGCGGGATGCCGCGCTGCGACAACGCCGAGCCCGCCTGCACGATGGCACCCGCGTTACGCGGGCGCATGAGGTCCAAGGCGACCTTGGTGCCCCAGACATACCCCAGGTACGTGACGGCTGTGGTGCGCTCGTACTCCTCCGGGGTGATGTCGGTGAATTTGGCGAAAACACTGGAGAAGGCGATGTTGATCCAGACCGAGATCGGACCCAGCTCCGCCTCGATACGCTCGGCCGCCTGCCTCACCTGGTCGTAGTCAGCCACGTCCGCCTCGTACACCTGGCCGCTGCCGCCCGCGACGCCCACATCCACGGCGGCGGCTCCCAGCCCGGTCGTCCCGCGCGCGACCAGTGCCACCTCAGCGCCCTGCTGCCCGAGTTCGCGCGCGACCGCCCGGCCGACCCCGCCGCTCGCACCCGTCACCACCACAACTCGCCCGCGAAGTGGTGCCATGTCGAGATCAGCCCGCCTCTCCGTTGCTGCGCTGCTTCTGACGTCGTACGGCCAGCACGATGTCGATCACGGTGGCCACGGCCAGCGCGACCGCGAGCCCCGTCATCACGGGCGCCCGGGTGATGACCCCCAGCACCGCGAACGCGAACAGGAACACCAGCATGAAGGAGCCCACCCTGATGTGCACCACGTCACGCGGTGTGGCCGGCACCATGGCGTGGCCTTTGCGGTCCCGCTCCTCGTGCCACTCTCCCTTATCTGACATGGCGCTCACCTGCCCTTCCTGTTTGCCGCCTAACGTCCTGGGTAGCCGCCCTTCGTGCCGGAGCTGCATCCCAGTGACCAAAGTGAGCCGGGGATCGTGCGGCGGCGCCGCGTGCCCGTCGGCACGGACGCGGCCTGCCGCAGGCAGTACCGCTACCACGACGTGTGGCGCGAGCAGCAGGATCGGGCCAAGTTCGATCGGGTGCTGGAGGTGGCCGAGCGGCTGCCGGCCTTCAGGAAGGCCGTGGACGACCAGCTCGACGGGCGCGGCCTGGCCACGCTCAGGATGGAGCACGTCACCTGCGCCAACGGCCCTGCGAGGCCTGCTCCTACCAGGCCAAGGGCGACGTCCTGCGGGAAGTGGAGGTCGCCGAATACCTGGGCAACACCCCCACCGTGGCCCGCGCGTCGTACGTGGACCCGCGGGTCGTGGAGGCGTACGGCCAGGACAAGACAATCGCCGCGGCGCTGACCGAGCTGGGCGCGGACGCCGACTTCGGGCAACTGGCGACGGCGGGCCGGGTGGAACGGGCGGTCATACACCTGATTCGCTCCGGCATACGGACCGTTTGAGCGGTTCACGCCCGGGCATGCGGCGACAGAAGAAGGAGGCGAGCGATGGAAGCTCCGCAGTACGTCGCGGCCCGCGTCCAGCAGGCGCTGGCCGAGGACGGACGCACGCACGAGCTCGGCATTCGCGTAGATATAAGAGGCGACCAGCTGTTCCTGCGGGGTCAGGTGAGCGGAGCCGAGCAGCGCGAACGGCTCGGCCAGGTGGCGCACGAGGCGGCACCTGAGCTCCGCGTGCACAACGAGATCAAGGTCGTGGACTTCAGCGAGCCAGGAGAGGATGAGCACCTTGATTGACCTGCGCATAGCGGCCGTGGGAGACATCCACCTGGGAGAGGACCAACGCGGCCAATACCGCAAGAAACTTGCGGGTATCGAGGACCGGGCCGACGTGTTCCTGCTGGCCGGGGACCTGACCAGGCACGGCACGCTGGAGGAGGGCAAGGTGGTGGCCGACGAGCTGCGCGACCTGCCCATCCCGGTCGTCGCGGTGCTCGGCAACCACGACTACCACTCGGATCTGCAGTACGAGATCGCCGGCGAGCTCCGCAACGCCGGGGTCGTCGTGCTCGACGACGACGGCGCGGTGGTCCAGTGCGGTGAGCACAAGCTGGGCGTGGTCGGCGGCAAGGGCTTCGGCGGCGGGTACGCCGGAAAGTGCGCGAGCGAGTTCGGCGAGCGCGAGATCAAGAACTTCGTGGCCCACACCCGCTACATCGCCGAGGCGTGGAAGGTCGCGCTGAAGGAGATCGTGGCCGACCACCGCGTGGTCGTGTCGCACTACTCCCCGATCAAGGAGACGCTGGAGGGAGAGCCGCCGGAGATCTACCCCTTCCTCGGCAGCTACCTGCTGGCCGAGGCGGTCGACACGGCCGGCGCCGATCTGATCGTGCACGGGCACGCGCACAAGGGCAGTGAGAAGGGCATGACCCCGGGCGGCATCAGGGTGCGCAATGTGGCGTTGCCGGTGCTGCGCCGGGCCTACGGCATCTACTCCATGGGCGAATCAGAGCACTTCTAGAGGACCTCCACCAGATCGGCCACGCCCGGCCAGGTAGTCACGGACTCTCACCGACGCCGCGCCCGACTCGTAGCAGCTGAACGGCGGGTACTTGCTCACGCATCATCCCTGCCCGGCAAAGCGGCATTGAGATGCGATGCTTACGATATTTCGGCAAAGTCCGGCGGAGTCCGGCAAACCAAGAGAACCGCTGGACCGTTCTCGAGGATCGGTCCAGCGGCGGAGATGGACGGGGGAACCGGGTCGCCGGCTCCCCTAGACATTGAAGATGCTGATCCCGCCGGGCCCGACCAGGAAACCGAGGACGATCAGGACGATCCCCCAGAGAATGTCGCGCCGTGCCAGGATCACGTAGATCCCGGCGATGACGAGTATTACCGCGATGATCCAGAGCAATGTAGCCATGGGCTGCAACTGCCCTGGGGGTCAGCTATTTAACATGTTTTCCCCCGACGCAAGGGGCAGGGAAAAACATATGACGATATTCGGCTATTTCCTATCGTGCGAGGAGCACGGCCCCAAAGAGCTGGTACGGCAGGCCAAGGCCGCGGAACGCGCCGGCTTCGAGGCCCTGTGGATCTCCGATCACTTTCACCCGTGGCTCGACGAGCAGGGCGAGTCCCCGTTCGTCTGGTCCGTGATCGGCGCCCTGGCCGAGGCCACGTCCCTGCCCATCACCACCGCCGTCACGTGCCCGCTCATCCGCACCCACCCGGTGGTCATCGCGCAGGCCACGGCCACCACGGCGGCTCTGACCGGCGGCCGCTTCCGGCTCGGCGTGGGCACCGGCGAGGCACTCAACGAGCACGTGATCGAGTCCCGCTGGCCGCCGCTCGCCGAGCGGCTGGAGATGCTGGAGGAGGCCGTCGCTCTGATGCGGGAGCTGTTCACCGGCAAGCTGGTCACGCACCGGGGTGACCATTACCGGGTGGACACCGCCCGGCTCTACACCCTGCCCGACGAGCCGGCACCCATCCTCATGTCGGGGCTCGGCGAGAAGTCCACGGAGCTGGCCGGGCGCATCGCCGACGGCTACATCTCCACCGCCCCGAACGCCGAGTCCGTCCAGTCGTTCCGCCAGGCCGGCGGCGCGGGCAAGCCGACGCTCGGCGGGCTCAAGGCCTGCTACGCCACCGACGAAGGGGCGGCGCGCAAGACCGTGCACCGCCTGTGGCCCACGCAGGGCATCAAGGGCGAGGCCTCACAACTCCTTCCGCTGCCGCGCCACTTCGAGCAGCTCGCGCAGTCGGTCACCGAGGACGAGGCCGTCGACGGCAGCCCGGTCGGCCCGAATCCCGAGGTCCACATCCAGGCGATCAGGCAGTACGTGGACGCCGGGTTCACCGAGGTGTACGTCAACCAGATCGGCGACGAGCAGGACGCGTTCTTCGACTTCTACGCGCGCGAGGTCCTGCCGCGGGTCCGCTAGCCCTGTCTCCGCGACGGACTGCGCGCCTTCACCACCCTCCGCACTTCGGCGAAGGTCCTTCTCGCGTGAAGGGCCGAGGGCCGGCGAGCGTCCTTTGGACAGAACACCGGGAGCGGGGCGGCTGACGTTCGACGACGGGACAGGTGCGGACTACGGGTCGGCGCCGGTTCCGGGAGCCGGACGGGCCGAGTTAAGCGGGCCGGAGGGGGTAGGCGGCCAGGAACCGTCTCAAGGAGGTCATGACTGATGCCTGAGCGCGATCTTCGATACCTGGCCGACCTGGCCGCGCAGCTACGCGTCGACTCCGTGCGGGCCGCCGCCGCGGCCGGCTCCGGCCATCCGACCTCATCCATGTCCGCGGCCGACCTGATGGCCGTGTTGTTCGCCTGCCATCTCCGGTATGACTTCGACGAACCCGGCAACCCGGCCAACGACCACCTGATCTTCTCCAAGGGGCATGCCTCTCCCCTGCTCTACTCCCTCTATAAGGCGGCGGGGATCATCGGTGACGAGGAGTTGCTGTCGTTCAGGAAGCGCGGGAGCCGGCTGGAGGGCCATCCGACCCCCCGCCTGCCCTGGGTGGACGTGGCGACCGGGTCGCTCGGTCAGGGGCTGCCGGTCGGGGTCGGGGTGGCCATGGCCGGCCGGCTGGAACGGCTGCCGTACCGGGTGTGGGTGCTCTGCGGCGACAGCGAGCTGGCCGAGGGGTCGATCTGGGAGGCCGCGGAGCACGCCGGGGACGAAGGGCTGGCGAACCTGACCGCCATCGTCGACGTGAACAGGCTCGGGCAGCGGGGCCCCACCAGGCACGGGTGGGACACCGGGGCGTACGCGCGCAGGTTCGGGGCGTTCGGGTGGCACACGATCGAGATCGACGGACACGATCCCGGGCAGATCGACTTCGCGCTGAACGACGCCTGCAACACGCGCCGGCGGCCCACCGTGATCCTGGCCAAGACCCGCAAGGGCGAAGGCGTGCTGGAGGTCGAGAACCGCGAGGGCGCGCACGGCAAAGCGCTGAAGGATCCCGGCAAGGCCGTCGAAGAGCTGGGCGGCCCGCGGAACGTGGGGGTGGAGGTACGCGTACCCGGCCCGGCGCCCAGGCCGCACCGGTTCGAGGGCGGGCCGCTGGAGCTGCCCGCGTACAAGGTGGGCGACGCGGTCGCCACGCGGACGGCGTACGGGGAGGCGCTCAAGGCGGTCGGCGCGGCCAGGGGCGACGTGGTGGCGCTGGACGGCGAGGTGGCGGACTCGACCAAGACCGAGACGTTCGGCGCGGCGTTCCCCGAGCGGTTCTTCGAGATGTACATCGCCGAGCAGCAGATGGTGGCCGCGGCGGTCGGGCTGCAGGTGCGGGGGTGGAAACCGTACGCGGCCACGTTCGCGGCGTTCTTCACCAGGGCGCACGACTTCATCAGGATGGCAGCGGTGAGCCGGGCCTCGATCCGGCTGGTCGGCTCGCACGCGGGCGTGGCGATCGGGGAGGACGGTCCTTCCCAGATGGGGCTGGAGGACCTGGCCATGCTGCGTGCCCTCTACGGCAGCACCGTGCTGTATCCGTGCGACGCCAACCAGGCGGCGGCGCTGGTCGCCGAGATGGCGGACGTCGAGGGGGTGTCCTACCTGCGGACCACGCGCGGGAACACGCCTGTCATCTACGAGCCGGGCGAGCGGTTCCCCATCGGCGGGTCGCGGGTGCTGCGGCACTCCCCCGGCGACCGGGCCACGATCGTGGCGGCCGGGGTGACCGTGCACGAGGCGCTGGCGGCGGCCGACGAGCTGGCCGGGGCCGGAGTCCCGGTGGGGGTGATCGATCTGTACTCGGTCAAGCCGGTCGACGCGGCGGCGCTGACCGAGGCGGCCACCACCACGGGCAACCTGATCACGGTCGAGGATCATCGGCTGGAGGGCGGGCTCGGCGACGCCGTCATGGACGCCGTGAGCGAGCTCGGGCCGCGGGTGATCAAGCTGGGTGTGACGGAGCTGCCCGGGTCCGCGACGCCGGAGGAGCAACTGGCCGACGCACGCATTGACCGCCACGCTATTGCCGCGGCGGTCAAGCGGTTGTTGTGACCGGTTGTTCTTTACTGGCGGGGTCACCGCGCCTTGGCGGTGGCCTGCCTGTTGGCCTTCTTGATTGCGCCGACCAGCTCCTGCTTGGTCATCTTGGATCGGCCGCGCACGCCGAGCTTGGCGGCCACGCCTTGCAGGTGCTCCTTGCTGGCGTTGGCGTCCACACCTTCGGCCGTGCGACCGGATCGGTCCGTCGCCCCCTTGTCGGAGGGGCCCTTCTTCGACTTCGGCTCCCAGTGGTCGCCGACCTTCTCGAAGGAGTGCTTCAACGCGGCGAACGCGGTCATGTGGGCGCGACGGCCCTCGCCGTACTGCTCCACGGCATTGTCGTGCGCCTTGATCCACGTGTTCTGCGCCTTCTTCGGCGAACGCTTGACGGTCGACGGCAGCTCTTCGACAGCGGGCATGCCGATTCACCTCCTACAGCGGTGGTTCGTCGTAGTGGCGGCGTTCCTCGTACACGGATGTCCTGCGGGCCTCAGGCTCCTCGTAGATGTCGTGGCGGTGCACCGGCTCGTCGATCGGGCCGACCGCCCTACGAGTGACGCTGATCCGGTAAATACCGAACAGGAGTCCGACGAGTCCGCCGAGCATGAGGATGACCCCCACTACGTTGATGTCGAGGCCGGCGAGGTCGAATTCGACGGCCCAGGTGAGGATCGCGCCGAGCATGATGAGGATGATGCTTCCGGCGATGGTCATCAGATTTACCTCCTTGACACGAAGGAACCTCTATCCACATGTCGAAAAACAAACCAGTCGTGGTGATCGGGCTGATGGGCTCGGGCAAGACGACCGCCGGCCGGCTGATCGCCCAGGCGCTCGGGCTGACGCTGAGTGACAGCGACCCGTTCCTGCAGTCCCGGTACGGCGGCACGGCCGCGCAGATCGCCCGCCGCGAGGGGGCCGACACGCTGCACTGGTACGAGGCCGAGCACGTGCTCCACGAGCTGGCCGGCGAGCCCAAGGTGATCGCGGCGGCGGCCAGCACGGTCGAGGACCCGCGGGTGCGGACGGCGTTGCGTGATCCTTTCGTGGTGTGGGTGGACGCCTCCGACGACGTGCTGGCCCAGCGGATGCACTCCAGCGACCATCGTCCCGACTTCGACCCGGCGGCCATGCGGGCGCGCCGCGCGCCGTTCTTCCGTGCGGTCGCCGATCTGGTGTGCGACGTCGGCGTCCTGCGTCCTGAGCAGGTGCGGGACGCGGTGCTGCAGGCGCTGGGCAAACCGGTGCACCGGTGACGGTACCGTGGGGACGCTCGAACCTGGCATAATGATCATGACGCCTGGGTCCTTCGAGGCGCGCGGGGGGCCTGTGGCGTCATTTCGGACAACCAATGAACCGCGCTACGCATCTAAGCATCAGTGATGATGGTGCCCGGCGATCCCGAGAGGCTTGGCGGCTACTGGCTGGCGGCCCGCCTCGGCGCGGGCGGGCGCGGTGTGGTCTACGACGCCTACGACGACGAGGGCCGCAGATACGCGGTCACGGTGCCGCGTGGCGAGACCGGCGGGCCCCGGTTCGAGCGCGTGACCTGCCCCCATCTTGCCGAGGTGGTCGCCGTCGGGGTCGACGATGGCATGCCCTACGTGGTGAGCGAATACGTCGACGGTCCGGATCTGCGGCGGGCGGTCGAGCTGCACGGCCCGTACGAAGGGGACGAGCTGGTCGCGCTGGCCGCCGCCCTGGCAGCCGCCCTGGGCGCGCTGCACGAGGCGGGGCTGACACATCGCGGGCTCAATCCGGAGAGCGTGCTGCTGGCGGACGGCGGTCCCAAAGTGATCGAGCTCGGCCTGCCGGCCGCGGGGTCGGTCGACGCGAGCTCCGGCGCCTTCACGTGCTTGGCCCCCGAGGTGCTGACCGGCAAGGAGGCGGGGGCGGCGGCCGACGTGTTCGCCTGGGGAGCGGTGGTGTTGTTCGCGGCCACCGGACACGACCCGTTCCGCGGGGAGAGCCTGGGCGAGGTCATGCACCGGCTGCTGACGGTGGACCCCGACCTGAGCACACTGCCCGGCCCGCTGCGGGAGCTGGTCGGGCGCGCGCTGGCCAAGGACCCGGCCGACCGTCCCATCGCGAAGGAGCTGCGGATCGAGAGCACGGCCGGGCTGCGTCCGCCGGAGGGCCACGCGGGGCCGCGCTCGCTCGGCGAGGTGGCGGAGGAGGCCTACCTGGCCCTCACCCCCGGACAGCAGGAGGAAGTGCCCGGCCTGCTGCTGCGCCTGCTGGACGGCGACAGCCCGCACGACGAGGGCGACGTGCTCCGGCCGCTCATGGACGCCGGCCTCCTGGTGCGGCGCAGCGTGCGCGTCCCACCGGCCGAGACCCCCGTCGGCAAGCTGGTGGCCGTCGGCGACGGCCGGGTGGCGCCCGCCAGCGCCGCGCTGTACCGGGCCTGGCCCAGGCTGCGCGGCTGGGTGACGGACGAGCGCGAGAGCATGCCGGTGCACCGGCGCATCAGGGAGGCGGCCGGTCACTGGTCGCGGCACCGGCGCGGCCGGAGCCACCTCTTCCGCGGCGAAGAGCTGGACACGGCGCTCGGCTGGGCCGCGACCAAGCGCCGCCACCTGCGGCTCAACCAGCTCGAACGCGACTTCATCAACGACAGCGTGACCCTGTCCAAGCAGCGCAGGCGGCTGCTGATCCCCGTGCTGACGGCGCTGGGCGCGGTGCTGGCGGTCGCGGTGTCGATGTCGGTGATCTCCGTACAGGGCCAGAACGAGCTGCGCGGGCGGCTCGTCGAGGCCAACGCGCGGGCCGTTGCGGCGCGGGCTGAGGCGCTGCGGACCTCGGATCCGCGTACCGCGATGCGGCTGAGTGTGGCCGCCTGGCGGATGTCGCCGGTGTTCGAGGCGCGGGCGGCGTTGCAGGCCTCGCTCGTCCAGCCGGAGCTCGGCGTGTTCACCGATCCGGCGCCGGACTCGCGGGCCCGGTACCTGCTGCGCGGTGACGAGCTGGTCAAATGGGACGTGGACGCGGTCACGATCTGGGACGTCGGGACCGGGCGGCACGTGGCCTCGTACGGGCTGCCGCCGGGCAACGCGGCGCTGAGCGACGACGGGCGCTTCGCGGAGGGGGTGGACGGCCGGCCGTTCGACGTGGTGACCGGGCGCCCGCCGGCCGCGGGCGTGTACGCCATCAGCAGGGGCAATCGGACCAGGGTCTACCGGGGCGGCCGGGTGTTGTTCGAGGTCGCCGACCGGAAGGTGGCCCTGTCGGCGGACGGGAGCAGGGCGGCCGTCTCCCGCGTGGACGGGCGGGTGGAGTTGTGGGAGCTCGCGGGCCGGACCAAGACGGCGACCGTCGAGGTCCGCCCGCTGCGCGGCGCCGACGCGGCGGCGCCGTCCATGGCGTTCAGCCCCGACGGGAACGTGCTGGCCGTGGCCGGGCGCGACGGGGTCACGCTGGTGGACCCGGCGAAGGCGGCGGCCGACGCTCCCGGCCCGGACGCGCGAGCCGACGACACCCCCAGGGCACGCCACGGGGATGCCGCGGAGACCGGGAGTGCGAGGGCTGATGAGCCCGGGCCCACCGAGCTGCGCCTAGGTGATCGCGCCGACGGGCTGGAGACGACCGGCGCCCAGCGGGTCGTCACGCAAAGGCTGGCGGCGGCGCCCCATGGCACCTCGGCGGACGTCCCCGTCTTCAGCCCGGACGGCCGCCTGCTCGCCCTGCCCAGCGGCGGCGAGGTCCGCGTGTGGAACGTGGCCGAGCGCCGGCTCGCCAGCTCCTACCCGCTGAAGGACCCCCAGCCCGGCCTGGCCTTCTCCGCCGACGGGCAGGCGCTGCGCTACCTGAGCGGCACCGGCTCGGTCGTCTCGCTCACCGTGTCCGGCCTGCCCGCGCCCGCCGACGACCACGCGGCCGCCGCGTTCTCGGGCAACGGCAGGTACGCGGCCAAGGAGGTCGGGAACTCGATCGAGCTCACCGACACCGTGGAGCACAGGAAGCTCGGCAGGATCGCCGCGGCCGGCGACCTCGCCTTCGACGCGGGCGGCCGCCTGCTGGCCGTCGCCGGCGACCCGGTGACCGTGTGGAACGTGGCCGGCAGCAACCTGGTCACCTCCATCGACGCCGGCGGCGACGTGCAGGCCGTGGCGCTCTCCCCCAAGGGCGACCTGCTGGCCACGGCACACGGCCGGACCCTGGAGACGTGGGACGTACGCGCGGGACGACGGGTCAAGGTGTACGAGGGCGCGGGCGACCTGGCGCTGGCGTTCAGCCCGGACGGCTCGACGCTGGCCGCCGGCGCCAACCTGCTGGATCTGCGGACCGGCAGGGTCACCCCGCTCGACCTGCGTACCGCCACCTCGGCCGACGCGCCGGTGCCGACCGCGCTGGCGTACTCCCCCGACGGGCGCACGCTGGCGTTCGGGCTGGACGGCGGCCGGGTCCTGCTCTGGGACGTACGCGGGCGCACACGGCTGGGCACGATCGAGACCGGCACGTCGGCGGTGGACGAGCTGCGCTTCTCGCCGGAGGGCGACCTGCTGGCCGTCGACGCCGCCCGTACGTCGCTGTGGGACGTGCACACGATGCGCGAGGTCGGCCAGGTCGCGTCGTGGGCCGCCGGGCTGGCCTTCAGCCAGGACGGCAAGCGGCTGCGCGGTGTGGCGCTGGACGGCAGCGTACGCGAGAGCCCGGTCGATCCGGCCCTGACGGCGCAGGAGGTGTGCACCCGGGCCGGCGGGTCGCTGAGCAGGGCGGAGTGGTCGCGCCTGATCCCGGAGAGCGGCTACCAGGACGTGTGCTGACGGTCGTCGGCTAGCTGTGCGGGTACGACCTGACCACCTTGCCCTGGAGGTTGGCGACCAGGTATCCGGAGCGGCGGTAGTCGTCGGACACGTACACGCGCAGCACCGGGGTCCCGGACGTGCTGTCGGGGTCCACGATCACGTATTGCGAGGTGGGTTCGGGAACCCCCAGATCCTTGTTCGCCTTCTTGACGAGCCCGGGAAGAGCGTTCCAGTGGTATTTGTCCAGGTCCACCAAAGGCTCGTCGACCGTGCCGCCGGTGCCGAAGCGGGTGATGGCGCCGTTGCGGTAGTCGTACCTGTCGTAGAGCTCCTTGTCCTTCGCGAGCGGCGCCTCGATGAGGGCATAGGTCGGGTAGACCGTCATGCTGACGATCTTGCTGCCGCCGATCTCGGCCTTGACCTTGACGATCATGGCTTTCATGCCCGCGGTGGTCAGCAGGTTCTCCGGCTCGTTGCTCTCGGTCTCAGCCGGGGTCTCGGGGTCGCTGCTCGCCGCTGGGGTGACGTTCAGTGCCGTCGGGTTGTCGCCGGTGACCGTGGCGGTGGTGGTCGGAAGGAACCGCCACACCAGCGCGCCGGCGACGACGAGCGCCGCGAGGGAGAGCGCCGCGAGGGAGAGCGCGATTCCCACCCTGCCGGCGCTGCGGCTCGGACGGTGCGAGCGCACGGTCTTCGCCTGCGAGATCGGCGCCACACCCCACGGAGGCGGCTGCGGCGCCGAGTGGGCGGCGGGGCCTGGGGGTGCCGGCGGGAACGTGCCAGGGCCGGGCTCGCCGGCCGAGGCCAGCATGCGGTCCAGGGTCACGGCGTCGGGGCGGGCGGCGGGGTTGCGCCTGAGGAGTGCCAGCAGCACGGGGCCGAGGGGCCCGGCCCGCCCCGGGGGCGGCACGTCCTGGTTGAGCACGGCGGCCAGCGTCGCCAGCGTGGTGCTCCGGCGCAGCGGATGACGTCCCTCCACGGCCACGTACAGCAACATGCCGAGCGACCACAGATCGGAGGCGGGGTCGCCTTCGTGGCCGTTGACGCGCTCGGGCGCCATGTACTCGGGCGAGCCGATGAACGACCCGGTGGCCGTCAGGCTCGTGGACTCGCGTACCGCCGCGATCCCGAAGTCGGTGAGCACCGATCGGCCGTCCTCGCGCAGCAGCACATTGGCGGGCTTGACGTCGCGGTGCTGGATGCCGACGGCGTGCGCGGCACGCAGGGCCGATAAGATCTCGCGGCCGAGCCGGACCGTCTCGGCCGGGGTCATGGGGCCGCGCTGCAGGCGGTCCTGGAGCGAGCCACCGGTGACCAGCTCCATGACGAGCCATGGGTAGCCCTGCTCGCCGGGGTCGACGATGTGGTGGATGGTGGCCACGTGCGGGTGGTTCAGGCGGGCGAGGGCCCGGGCCTCGCGCAACACCCTGGCCCGCAGCTCGCGGGCGCGGGTCGGGTCCTGCTCGTCCATGGAGGGGTCAGGCGGGCGTACCTCCTTGAGCGCGACCTCACGGTGCAGGGCCACGTCCCAGGCGCGCCACACCAGGCCCATGCCACCGCCGCCGAGCCTCTCCATCAGCTCGAAGCGGCCGTCGATCACCCGTTTGTGCATGCAGAGCAGCGTAGGGCCGAGCCGCCATCCGCGTCATGCGCACGGGTGTGTCCATCTTTGTGTCGTGCGAGCGCCGGTCCGGCCCACGCTCACTCCCCTAGATCGCTCAACCTGCCGATGAGAGCCGTCCTGGAGGTGATGCCGAGCTTGGTGTAGATGTGGCTCAGGTGGTATTCGACCGTCTTGACGCTCAGCACCAGCTTGCGCGCCGCCTGCCGGTTGGTCATCCCCTTGCTGATCAGCACCGCCACCGTGTGCTCCTGCGGCGTCAGCCCCAGGCTTGCGGTGTCCTGCGGGCGCAGCACCGCCCGCCCGCTCGCCGCCAGCTCCAGGTCACACTGCTCCAGGTACGGCAGCGCCCCCAGCCTGGACAATGTGAGCTGGGCCGCTTCCAGTTGCTCGGCGGCGGCCGTCCGGCGCCCGCGGCGGCGCAGGAACGTGCCGTACGCGAGCTGGATCCTGGCCTCCTCGAACGGCATGTCGATCTTGGCGGAGTGCCCGAGCCCGACCTGGTAAATGGCCTCCGCCTCGGCCGGCTCGTGCCTGGCCGCCAGCAGCCCGGCCCTGGCGCGGGCGGCCGCGGCCAGCACGCTGCGGCGCTCCCTGCCTAGGGCCAGCAGCTCGCACGGCACCAGGACGGCCTCGGCCTCCTCCAGCCTCCCGGCGTTGACCAGGGCGTCGGCGAGGAGCGTGCGCCAGAGGACCATAGTGGGCTCGTCCGGCAGGTCGGTCCTGGTCAGCGGCATGAGCGCGGTGACGGTCGCCTCGTGGTCGCCCCTGGCGGTGGCCGTCAGCGCGTCGGCGCCGGCCGTACTGACCTGGGCCAGGATGTTGTCCGGGCAGCACGCGGCGCGGGCGGCGCGGACGTGGCCGAGCGCCCGCTCCCACTCGCCGCGGGCGGCGGGCACCAGGGCAGCCACCGCGTGGGCGTAGCTCGCCAGCCACACCTGGCCGAAGTCGTCGGCGGCGGACGCGCCGATCTCGGCGTGCGCGGCCGCCTCGTCCCAGCGGCCGAGCCGGTACTCGGCCTGGGCCAGCGCGGTCGCCACCAGCAGCTGGAACGGCGCCGATCCGTCGGCGCCGACGGTGAGCACGCCCAGCAGGTCGTCGTGCGCCCCGGCCAGGTCGTCGGCCCACAGCCGCAACATGCCCCTGCCGAGCAGCGCGTCGGAGCTCGCCAGCTCGCCGCCGGCCGCCTGCGCGGGCCCTGGCACCTCCGCGCTCAACGTCAGCCCTTCCTCCGCCCGCCCCGCCAGCCCTAGCCCCACCAGCCGCGCGAACCACACCAACTCCCCTCCGGCCACCAGCGGCACGTCGGCCGAAGGATGCCCGCCACCCGACAGCGGCGCATCGTTCAAGGGCCGTCCGCCGTCCACGGGCCCCGTGCCTGACGAGCGCTCGTCGCCTCGCCTGCGCGCGCCGTCCGAGGCGTGGAGAGTCCATCGCACCGCGGCCGGGCCGTCGCCGCGGATCAGGGACGCCATGGCCTGGCGCGCGGCGATGCCGGACGCCAGGCGTGGGTCATGGGTCGCATGGGACCAGGCGTTGTCCAGTTGCCGTCCCGCCTCCTCCAGCCGCCCGGCCACCAGCGCCACCGACCCCAGCGCGTAGTCCCGTGCCGCGGGATCGGCCGCGGGCGCCACCTGGGCGGCAAGCGCGCCCGCGTCCCCGGGCCGGCCGGCGGCGAGCAGTGCCTCGACGGCCTCCGCGATGAGCCGGTCCCGCGCCGCCCCCTCCCCCGTGAGCTGCACCGCCCGCGTCAGGCACCCGCACGCGCTGGACCACCGCCCGGCCGCCGCCTGCCGCCGGCCGATCCTGGCGACCTCCCGTACCAGCTCCTCGTCCACCTGGTCGGCGGCCGCGAGCCGGTGGTGCAGCCGGTGCACGACGTCGTCGGCGAGATCGGCGGCCAGCAGGTGTAGCCTGCGCCGCGTGGCCGGGCCGAGGTCGTAGTAGATGGCGGCCCTGATCAAGGGGTTCGGGAAGCCGAGCGAGACGCCGGCCCGGGTGCGCCACTCGATGAGCAACCCCGCCCCCGTGGCCTGCTCCAGCGCGGGCAGCGGCTCGGCCTGCTCCGCCATGCGGGCCACGAGATGCAGCGGCGCGGACGTGCCGAGCACGGCGGCCGCGGTCAGCAGCTGCTGCGCCGCGTCCCCGCACTGCCCGAGCCGGTCGAGCACCAGCGTGGTGTAGGCGCGCGGGGCGGGCAGCGGGGCGTCCACGTCGGCCAGGGTCTCGGGGTGTACCTGCTGGAGCAGCGCGCGGGCGTGCAGGGGGACGCCGTTGGTGTGCACGTGCAGCCGCTCGGCCGCCTGGGGCGTCAGCCGTACCGGGCCGAGCCTGGCGCTGAGTGCCTGCAGCTCGCGTGCGCTCAGCCCGCTGAGCGGCAGCCGGAGCGCGGCGCTGCTGCGCAGCAGCCGCCGCAGCCCGTCGGGCAGGCGGGGATCGTCGCTCTCCCTGACGATCAGGAGGGCGAGCACCCGGTCGGTACGCAGCCGCCGCAGCGCGAACGTCAGCGCGTGCAGCGACGGCAGGTCCGCCCACCCCGCGCCATCGATGGCCATGACCACGGGGGCGGTGCGTTGCAGCTGCCCGAGCAGCTCCAGCAGGGCAGCCCCGACCACCAGCGGGGCGGGCTGCACGAGCAGCCCGCAATCCGGCACTTCGGACAGGGGCTGGGCGCCGGGACCTGTCAGGCGGCTGAATACCTCGGGCAGTGGCTGGGCCTGTGCGCCGAGCTGTCCCAGCACGCCGTACGACAGCTCGGCCTCCCCTTCCTCCCCGCTCACGTCCAGCACGATCGCGTTCTCGATGGCGGACAGGAACTCCCCGGCCAGCGCGGTCTTGCCGATGCCCGCCGGCCCCTCCACCACCACCAGGCTCGACCGTCCCTCGCTGACCCGGCCGAGCTGGGCGTGGAGCACCGCCAGTTCCCGGCAGCGGCCGACGAACTGCTGGTCCCGTTCGTCGCGCGAGAGCTCGGGTCCGGTACGTAGAGCGCGGGTTGCCATGGACTCACCCCCCTGGACCAATACATCGTGGGCCTTGGTCCGGCGACCGTCCAGTGTCCTGTGACCCGAGTCGGTTCTTCAGGTCATTAGGGGTTGGGGCTATTGCGGCCTGGCACCGCCCGCAATAGCCCCTACCTTTGAGCCATGGATCCCCTCATCACCCGCAGGGCGCTCAACCGGGCCACGCTAGACCGCCAGCTCCTGCTACGCCGCACCGGCAAGGGCGTCGTGGACGTCGTGGAGCAGCTGGGTGGGCTGCAGGCGCAGACCCCGCACACCTGGTACACAGGCCTGTGGAACCGCATCGCCGGCTTCAAGCCGGCCGACGCCGCCGACCTGCTGCTGTCGCGCGAGCTCGTCCGCATCGCGATGCAGCGCTCCACCATCCACCTCGTCAGCGCCCGCGACTGCCTGGCCATGCGGCCGCTGCTGCAGGTGGTCACCGAGCGCGGGACCCGGACGACGTACGGGAAACGCCTGGCGGGGGTGGACCTGGACGAGCTGGCGGCCACCGGGCGGGCTTTGCTGGAGGCGCGGCCCATGACGTTCGCCGAGCTCGGGCGGGCGCTGGCGGAGCGGTGGCCTACGATCGACCCGCACGCGCTGGGCCAGGGGGTGCGGTGGCTGGTGCCGCTGGTGCAGGTGCCGCCCCGAGGCATGTGGGGCAGGAGCGGGCCGGTCGCGCACACGAGCGCGGAGTCCTGGCTGGGGTTCGAGGTGCCGCCGATGACGCCGGCCGAGCTGGTGCGGCGCTACCTCGCGGCGTTCGGCCCCGCGTCGGTGATGGACGCGCAGACGTGGTCGGGGCTGACGCGGCTGGGCGAGGTGGTGGAGTCGATGGACCTGGTGCGGTTCAGGGACGAGGCCGGCCGCACCCTGTACGACCTGCCGGACGCCCCGCGGCCCGGCGAGGACGCGCCGGCCCCGGTGCGGCTGATGTACGACTTCGACAACCTGTTCCTGTCCTACGCCGACCGGTCCAGGGTCATCACGGATACGGGGATGGCGGCGCTGCAGGGCTTCATGGGCACCAACGTGATGCCGCGGTCGATCCTGGTGGACGGCGTCACAGCCGGCGACTGGACGGTCGCCCGGGCGAAGGGCGTCTCGACGCTGACCATCCACCAGTGGGCGCCGATCTCCGTGCTGGACGAGGCCGAGCAGGAGGGGCTGCGGCTGCTGGAGTTCCTCGCCCCGGGTGACAAGCACGAAATCTCAGTCCTCGACGGCCCCTCCAAGTCCTGACGCCGGGGCGCGGCGGGCCGGCGTACAGAGGTGATCAGGCCGGGCTGCAACCGGACTGACCACTGCCCGTAACCGGCTTTACGCCCAAAGAGCGCCGCGCGTCACCCCGAATGTCATAGCCTGCCGCAATGCTCGATCAACTTCTCGACGAACTCCTCCAGGCCGCGGAAGACCGGGACTCCGCACGCTTCTTCGACGTCATGCCGCGGCTCTTCGCCGCGGCCGACGGCGCCGACCGGCAGACGCTGTCCGCCGTGCTGGCGCGGCTCAGCGGGCTCTTCGAGCGGGTCCCGTCCGGGATCGGCGCCCGCCTGGGCGTGTTGTGCGGCGCGCTGGCCGAGCGCGGCGCCGACCCGGCGCCGGTGGCCGAGCCGCTGGTGAACGGGCTGAGCGACTGCCTGGAGCTGGCCGGCACGTTCGCGGCGACGTGGCGAACGGCGACGGGCGAGGAGCCGCCGGAGCCTGTGGACGACGACTACGAGTGGACCCTGGCGACGGCGGAACGGCTGACGAGCGCGGCGCTCACCCGCCAGCAGGCGTTCGTGCTGACCGACGCGTGGACGCTCGCGCATCTGTGGGCCATGCCCGTCATGTCGATCCTGCAGCTGTCACCGCAGGTCAGGGCGGTGTTGCCGGACAGGGAACGGCTGATCGCGGCCCTGGGGTCGGTGCTGGACGAGCGCGACGACCTGGAGTTCCTCGCGGGGCTACTGCGGGTGCTCGACGGCGAGCGGCTGATCGTGCTGCACAGGGAGAGCGGGCGCGGCTACGAGGTCGTGATCAGCGGGATCGGCGACAACTTCCAGCTGCACACGCTGCTGGCCGACGCGCTGAGCGGTCCGGCCGCCGGCGGGCTGCTCGACGGGGTGCGGCCGGACCCGGCATGGGTGCGTGCCGCCGCGGACGGCCCTGTGGAGCCGGGCGCCGAGCCGGTGCGTGGGCAGTTCAACCTGGTGGACGCGAACGGCAAGTGGATCTGGAACGAGGGCCGCCCGGCCGACATCCCCCGCCTGGACGGCGTACGCGTCGTCGTGCTCGACCCGCCGCCGTACGCGCGGTCGTGGAGCCCCGGCCGAATGTACCCGATGATGCGGGGCGAAGTGAGCCTGCGGCGGATCCTGCCGGCAGAGGAGGCCGCGGCGTGGCTGGCCAAGGTCGCGCCGGGTGGCGGCTTCGGCGGGTGACTTTACTCCTGCGCCTTTGGGTAGGAGGGTCGAAAGTGGGAGGTGGTCGTCGTGGAATATAAGCAGTGGAACGTACAGATCTGGATCAGCGAGGACGACGCCGACGCCCTGACCACGGCCACGGCGGTGTTGTTCACGCCGGACGGCAAGCGGCACGAGAGCGTGGCGCATGCCCGCCGTAACCCGATCGACCGGGCCGTACCCGGGATCGGAGACGAGTTGGCCGCCGGTCGGGCGCTGTCCGAACTGGCCTCGAAACTGATCGAGGACGGCGCGAAGGACGTCGCCCAGATGGCCGGCGCGGCCGGACGGGCCGGTGGGCCCTGATCTGTAGGCCCGGCTGGGGCCGCCTGCACTAGAGCAGCCCGGCCCCGGCCAGGAGCTTGCCGACCTGGCCGATCTCGTCGTCGTTGAGCGGGATCTGCGGGAGCGCGGTGATCGGGCAGTCGATGACGCCGCGCAGGTGGAGCGCGGCCTTGAACGCCCCGAGGCCCGACGAGCTGCCGCCCATGCGCGTGCCACCGACTCGGACGATCTCGAACAGCCTGACCAGGCGCTCCTGCTCCGCCCTGGCCGCCTGCCAGTCGCCGCAGGAGGCGTGGCGGTAGAGGTCGACGTAGCCGTGCGGGTCCACGTTGCCCAGCCCCGGCACGACGCCGTCGGCGCCCATCCACAGCGCCGAGTCGACGGTCACTTCCGACCCGGTGAGCACGCTGAACGGTGCCTCCCGCCCCATGATGACCTGCCGCAGGCCGCCGTCGTCGCCGCTGGAGTCCTTGACCCCGGCCAGCGCCCCCTCGGCGGCCAGCTCGAGCAGCAACGCAGCGCTCAACTTGGTGTGCACGGAGACCGGCAGGTCGTAGGCGTAGACCGGCAGGGCGCTGTGGGCGGCGATCGTACGGAAGTGGGTGCGGATCTCCTCCGGATGGGTGCGCGTGTAGAACGGCGCGGTGGCCACCAGCCCGGATGCCCCCGCCTCGACCGCGACGCGCACGTGGTCGAGCACGCGCGGCGTCGTCATGTCGATCACCCCGGCCAGCACCGGCACCTGCCCGGCCACGTGCCCGACCACGGTGTCCAGCACCACCCGCCGCTGCGCGTCCGTCAGGTACGCCACCTCCGACGACGAGCCGAGCACGAACAGCGCGTCCACCCCGCCCGCCAGCAGATGGTCGACCAGCCGCGTGAGTGACCCGGCGTCCACCGAGTAGTCGGGAGTCATGGGGGTGCAAACCGGAGGGATGACACCGGACAACGTCGCGGACTCGGCGACAGTAGGGGACGTCGCGGACTCGGCGACAGTAGGGGACGTCGCGGACTCGGCGACAATGGGACTCGTCATACGCGCTCCTGAATCAGCTCTTCGTCTGTGGCTCCCGCCGCCACCGGGTGGTGGCAGTGGAAGAGGTGGTCGTCGTCGATCCGTGCGGCGGGCATCTCCGCCGCGCACACGTCGTCTGCCCGCCAGCACCGGGTGCGGAACGGGCAGCCGCTCGGCGGCCTGGTGGCCGAGGGCACAGCGCCGACGAGCGGGATCGGGTTGATGGGCGAGATCAGCCCGGGGGTGGCCGAGAACAGCGCCCTCGTGTACGGGTGCCGCGCCCGCATCGGCACGGCGTGGGCGGGCGTCTGCTCGACGATCCTGCCGAGGTACATGGTGACCACGCGGTCGCTCATCCTGCGTACGGTCTGGATGTCGTGCGAGACGAAGACCAGCGCCAGCCCGAGCCGTTCCTTCAGGTCGAGCAGCAGGTTGAGGATCTGGGCACGGACGGACACGTCGAGCGCGCTGGTCGGTTCGTCGGCGATGAGCAGCTCGGGTTCGAGCGCGAGCGCCCTGGCCACGGCCACCCGCTGGCGCTGCCCGCCGGACAGCTGGCCCGGCAGCGCGTCGGCGGCGCTCGCGGGCAGGCCGACCAGGTCGAGCAGCTCGCGTACGCGGGCGTCGCGCTCGGCCGGGGTGCCGCGCCGGTGCACGTTGAGCGGGTCGCGCAGCACCTGCCGGACGGGCAGGCGCCGGTTGAGCGCCGTGGACGGGTCCTGGAAGACCATCCCGACGCTCGACCCGATCAACGTGCGCCGCTCGGGCTCCTTGAGCGCCCACAGGTCCCGGCCGCGGAAGGTCACCGTGCCGGCGGTCGGCCGCTGCAGGCCGACCAGCACCTTGGCCAGCGTGGACTTGCCGCAGCCCGACTCGCCGACGACGCCGGCGGTCTCGCCGGGGCCGATGGTGAGGTTCGCGGCGGTCAGCGCGTAGACGCGGTCGCGCGAGAACACCCCGCCCGAGCGGGCCTTGTGCACGACGTGCACGTCCTTCAGCTCAAGCACGCTGCTCACTCCTCGCGAGGGCTACGGCTGGGTGGTGGCAGGCCACCGCGTGCCGGTCGGCGTCGCCCTCCAGGACCGGGGCGCTGGTACGGCACACGTCCGTGGCCATCGGGCACCGGTCGGCGAAGCGGCAGCCGGCCGGGAAGTCGGCCGGGGACGGCACCACGCCGGGGATCTGCGTGAGCCGCTCGGCGCCCGACTCCAGCGACAGCACCGAACCGAGCAGGCCGCGGGCGTAGTGGTGGGCGGGCGCGCCCACCAGGGTCGCGGTGGCGCCGGTCTCGACGATCTGGCCGCCGTACATGACGACCACGCGGTCGGTGACGTCGGCGACCAGCGCGAGGTCGTGCGAGACGAGGATCAGCGCGAAGCCGAGCTCCTCGCGCAGCCGCAGCAGCAGCTCGATGACCTGTGCCTGGACGGTCACGTCGAGCGCGGTGGTGGGCTCGTCGGCGACGATCAGCTTCGGCTCGCGCGACAGGGCCATGGCGATCAGCACCCGCTGCCGCTGGCCGCCCGACAGCTCGTGCGGGTAAGCCGACAGGGTGCGGCGGGCGTCGAGGCCGACCAGCTCCAGCAGCTCGGCGGGGGTGCGCCGGCCGCCGCGCCGGGTGAGCTGCTTGAGCTGGGCCTTGATGGTCATGGCCGGGTTCAGCGAGGACAGCGCGTCCTGGTAGATCATGGCCATCTCGTGGCCGAGCAGGCGGCGCCGGGCGCGGCGCGACTCCGCCAGCAGTTCCCGCCCGTCGAAGCGGATGTGGCCGCTGACGCGGGCGTCGCGGGGTTGCAGGCCCATGATGGTGAGCGCGGTCAGCGACTTTCCGCAGCCGGACTCGCCGACCAGGCCGAGCACCTCACCGGGGCGTACCTCGAAGCCGATGCCGTCCACGATGTCCACGCCGTCGGCGAAACCGATCCGCAGTCGTTCCACGGAGAGGATCGGCGGGCCTTGCGGGAGCGGGCGGGCACGTTCGGCCAGCCTTCGCGCGGCCTCGGCCAGGCCGGGCAGCTCGACGACCTCGCCGGAGCCCGGATGGGCCTGCTCGAACGCGTCGTCCTTTTTGGGGACGGGCTTGCGGGCGGCGGGCGCGGCCCAGGCGTCGGAGATGCCCTCTGACAGGATGTTCAGCGCCAGCACGGTGAGGAGGATGAGCAGACCGGGGAAGACCGTAGCCCACCAGCCGCCGAGCAGGACCATGTTCTTGCCGTCGGCGATGACGCTGCCCCAGGACGGGTTCGGGGGGCGTACGCCGGCGCCGATGAACGACAGCGACGCCTCGAACACGATCGCGTCGGCCACCATCACCGTGCAGAACACGAGCACCGACGCCGCGCAGTTGATCGCGACGTGCCGGACGACGATGTGCGGGGTGCGTGCGCCGATGATGCGCTCGGCGGCCACGTAGTCCTCGCCGTACTGGGCGAGCACGTTGGCCCGCACCACCCGCGCCACGGATGGCATGTAGAGGAACGCCATGGCCATGACCAGCACCGGGATGCTGCCGCCGAACACCGCCACCAGCACCGCGGCCAGTGCGATGCCCGGGAAGGCCATGATGACGTCGAGGAACCGCATGATCGTCTCGTCCACGGCGCGGCGCGAGGTGGCCGCGACCGCGCCCACGATCGCCCCGGCGGCCAGGGCGAGTCCGGTCGCGCCGAGGCCGATGATCAGGGACCAGCGGGCGCCGTACAGGAGCCTGGACAGGATGTCGCGGTTGGCGCTGTCGAGCCCCATCCAGTGCGCGGCGGAGGGGCCGCCGCCGGCGGCCGCCTGCTCGTACGGCGAGTGCGGCGCGATCCACGGCGCGAGCAGCGCGGCCAGCACGACGACGGCGACGATGCCGACCGCGACCCACGACAGGGGCTTCAGCCTGCGGAAGCGCATGCCGGGCCGGGAGAGGCGCTCTGTCAGCTCACGTCTCATGCGGCGCTCCTGAGGCGGGGGTTGACCAGCAGGTAGAGGACGTCGACGACCAGGTTGACGACCATGAACCCGACCGCGATGGTGAGCACGACGCCTTGGACGACGGCCGGGTCGCCGTCGCGCACCGCGTTGATCATGAGCTGGCCCATGCCGGGCAGGCCGTAGATGGTCTCGATGACCACGGTGCCGCCGATCAGGTAGCCGATGCGCAGGCCGAGCACGGTCAGCGGGGTGATGAGGGCGTTGCGCAGCACGTTCCGGCCGATCACGACGATCGGCGGCAGGCCGCTGCCGATCGCGGTGCGTACGTAGTCGCGGTCCAGCTCCTCCACCATCGAGGTGCGGATGATGCGGGTGAGCTGGGCGGCGATCGGCAGCGACAGCGACAGGGCGGGCAGCGTCATCGACTGCAGCCAGCCCGTGGTCGAGTCGGCCGGGTTGATGTAGCCGCCGGTCGGGAACAGGCCCTCGCCGACGGCCAGGTACTGGATCATCAGCAGCGCCAGCCAGAACGGCGGCGCCGCCACCCCGACCAGCGACACCACCCGGATCACCTGGTCCGGCCAGCGGTCGCGGAACAGCGCCGCGGTCACGCCGAACAGCAGCGCCAGCACGACCGCCACGGCCAGCCCCAGGAACGTCAGCTGCAGCGTCAGCGGCAGCGCGGTCGTCACCGACTCCAGCACCGGCTTCTTGGTGAGCACGCTGGTGCCCATGTCGCCCTGTGCGAGGTCGGCCACGAAGCGGACGTAGCGGACCGGCATCGGGTCGAGCAGGCCGTTCTCCAGCTGGAACTGGCGGATCTGCTCGGGGGTCGGGTTCGCGCCCTGGAAGTAGGCGTACTCCGGCTTGCTGTTGGAGAAACGCATCACGATGAAGACGAACGCGACCACGCCGAGCAGGATCGGGACCAGGACGAGCAGCCGCCGCAGCAGCATCCGGGCGACGAGCGTCATGTCCTCTTCGCCTGCAGCAGGTTGATGCCCGGGTACGGCTGGGCGCGGATGCCGGAGATCTTCTTCGGGTCCCAGGCGGTCATCAGCTCGTTGTGGACGACCGGGTAGAGCACGGCCAGCTCCGCCACCAGATCCAGATATTTATGGATCAGCTCGGTCCTCTTGGCCTTGTCCGTTTCCCTGCTGGCCTCGTCCATCATCGCGAACAGCTTCTTGGCGTCGTCGCTGCCGTCGATGTGGCTGTACTTCATCCACAGGCCGCCGGGCACGTAGTTGTAGTGCAGGATCAGGTCGGCGTCCATGCCGAACTGGTTGGGATTCGAGGCCGCCGCGACCACCTGGTAGTCCTGGAACTGGTCCATCTTGGTGAACAACGCGGCCGTGTCCTGCGGCTCCAGCGTGGTCTTGATCCCGATGGCCTCCCAGGAGGCGGCGATGGTCGGCAGGCAGTCCGCGATCCAGCTCACGTTGACGGCCATGAGATTGATCGTCAGGTTGCTGACGCCCGCCTCCTTCAGCAGCGCCTTGGCCTTCTCCGGGTCGTAGTCGTAGACGACCGAGGCCCGCTTGTGGTCCGGGTGGCCCTCGTTGAGGAAGGAGCTGGAGGCCGTGCCGTGGCCCTTGAGCGCCACGTCGATCATCTTCTGCTTGTCGATCGCGTAGTGCAGCGCCTGCCGCACCCGTACGTCGCCGAACGGCTTCGCGGCCGTGTTGAACATCAGGAACATGTGGTTCATGCCCTTGCCGCCCTCGACGGTCAGGCCCTGCTGCTTGAGCTGCTCGACGTTGGTGTACGGGATGTTGTCGGCGATCTGCGCCTCGGCCGAGCCCCCGGAGATCTTGGCGACGCGGGCCGCGGCGTCCACGATCGTCAGCCAGTTCATCTTCTTGACCGTGGCCGGCCGCGGGCCGTTGTAGCCGTCGAACGCCTCGAAGGAGGTGTTGGACTTGGGGTTGTGCTGGACCATCTTGTACGGTCCCGAGCCCACCGTCTTGCCGGTCTTGGCCTGGTCCCACGCCCCCGGCTGGCCGAACACGTGCTTCGGCATGATCTTCGCGATCGTCAGTCTGGGCGCCGCGTCCGGGAACGGGAACTTGAAG
The DNA here is from genome assembly GCF_052245935.1 of Nonomuraea sp. 3N208. Lineage (NCBI taxonomy): Bacteria > Bacillati > Actinomycetota > Actinomycetes > Streptosporangiales > Streptosporangiaceae > Nonomuraea > Nonomuraea sp. 3N208. The sequence continues at coordinate 45,313 of NZ_JBQQBR010000046.1, forward strand.
ACCAGCTCGACGTTCTTGTCGTCGACCTTCTTCACTTCCTTCAGCCAGGACTTGAAGAAGTTGCCCACCAGCACGTTCGCCTCGGTGTCGAGGACCCGCTCGAACGTGAAGACCACGTCGTCGGCGGTGACCGGTTGCCCGTCGTGCCACTTGGCGCCCTCGCGCAAGGTGAACGTCCACGAGGTGGCGTTCAGGTCGGACGGCAGCGCGGTGGCCAGCGCCGGGTACGGCTCCCGCGTGATCGGGTCGGTGTCGAGCAGCCCCTCGTAGATGTGACTGATCCCGGCCATCGCGAACGCCGACGCCGTCTGCGTCGGGTCCCAGCTCTGGTCGTTGCCGTAGCCGATGACCGCGGTGATCAGGTCCTTGTTGGATCCGGCGCCGACCGAGCCGGTCGAGGCCGGGCCTCCGGAACAGGCGGAGAGGGTCGCCGCGACGAACGCCGCCGCACCCGTCGCCCCGCTGTAACGCAGGAAGTCACGGCGGCTGAACTCAGAGCTCACGGATGCCTCCTGGATTCCTAGGACATGGAACGTGGGACATCCCATGTCCTATGTTGTGCGTAAAGTGGACGCTAAATGCCGCCGAGGCTTGAGGTCAACAGAAGATTTCAGGATTGTTACCTAAGACGAAAGGATCCTTCATGACAGCTGTCCCGCGCCCGGCGCGGCCCAGCCGTGCCGTCGAGGCCCAGGAGGGCGTCAAGGATCTGATCGTCCGGCGTGGGCTGGTGGCCGGGGACCCGCTGCCGACCGAGTCCGAGCTCATGGAACAGCTCCATGTGAGCCGCAACTCGATCAGGGAGGCGCTCAAGGCCCTACAGGCGGTCGGCATCGTCGACATCCGCCACGGCTTCGGCATGTTCGTGGGCCGCATGTCACTGGCCGGGCTGGTGGACGAGCTGGCCTTCCACAGCCGCATCACCATGCAGAACGGCAAGAACCACCTCGCCCACCTCATCGAGATCCGCGAGATCCTGGAGAGCGGCCTCGTCCAGCGCCTCGTCGACCTGGGGCCGGCGGCGGACCTGGCACCGGTGGCCGACGTGATCGCCCGGATGGACGCCGAGGCGGAGACCGGCCTGGTCTCCCCCGAGACCGACCGCCTCTTCCACGACCTGCTCTACCGGCCGCTCGGCAACCCGCTCGTGAGCCAGCTCCTGGGGGCGTTCTGGGACGTGTACTACCAGCTGCGCGACCACCTGGGCACGCCGGACGAGCCGCCCGGCGACGTGGCCAAGCGGCATCGCGACATCTACGCGGCCGTCCTCGCCGGCGACGGCCCGGCCGCGGCCGCCGCCGTGACCGCCCACTTCGACGGCGTACGCAACCGGCTGGCCCGGCTGCCCGCGTGACGTGCCCGAGCTCCCCCCGCCTCCTCCGCCAGCCTCCGACGACGCGCACGACGCCGTCCTGCGCCGCCTGACCGAGCTGGGCGGGCTGCACCGCTCGGGCGTGCTGACGGACGAGGAGTTCTCGCAGGCCAAGCAGGCTATGATCCGCCGCCTGCACGAATCATGAGATCCCAAGGAGCGACAGTGACCCCAGAAGACCTGAAACTCCTGCGCCGCGCCATCGAGCTGGCCGCGCCCTGCGCCGTAGTCAGCGGCTCACCCCGTCCGCGGGCCGCCGCAGCAGGTCCAGGTCGGCCCGCCGGGGCAGGCTCTCCCAGTCGCCCTGGGAGGTCACCGCGAACGCCCCCGCCGCGCACGCCGTGCTGAGCCGCTGATCGGGCCCGGCCCCGGCCAGCCAGTCCGCCAGCCACCCGGCCGCGAACGCGTCCCCGGCACCCACGGGGTCCACCTCGGTCACCGCGAAAGGCTCCGCCCGGTGTACGACGCCGTGGGTCAGCTCCATGGCACCCTTGGCGCCGAACTTGACGAGCACGTGCCGCGGCCCGCGCGCCGCCAACTCCTTGGCCAGCTCCACCGGCTCTTCCCTGCCCGTTTGCGGCGCCGCGCCGACGTCCATTTGCGGCGCGCCGACATCGGTGATCAGTCGTCCTTCGGCCTCGGTCGCGAACAGCACGTCCACCTGGCCGACCGTCTCCCGCAGCCACGCGCCGGCCTCCTCGGGCGTCCACAGCGCCCTGCGGTAGTTGACGTCGAGCGAGACCAGCACCCCCGCCGCCCGCGCCGCGGCGATCGCCTGGTCCACGGCCTCGCGCGCGGAGGCGGACAGCGCGGGCGTGATCGCGGAGACGTGCAGCACGCGGGCCGATCTGATGAGCTCCAGGTCGAGGTCGGCGGCCGACAGCCGGGAGCCGGCGCTGTCCTTGCGGTAGTAGCGCACGTCGATGAGGTCCGCCGTACGCCTGCCCTTGATCATCAGCCCGGTGGGCGCGCCGGGGTCGGGAATGGCGCGCACGTCCACTCCCTCTCCGGCGAGGGTCGCCCGGATCAGGTCGCCGAACTCGTCGGCCCCCACTCTGCCGATCCACGTCACGCTGTGCCCGAGCCTGGCCACGCCGATCGCGACGTTGGACTCGGCGCCGCCGAGGCCGAGGTCGAAGTCGCGGGCGAAGCGCAGCGGCCCGGTGCGGCGGGCGGCGAACAGCGCCATGGTTTCTCCGAAAGTGACGAGATCGGTCATCGGTTGGGGCTACCCAGCTTTCTCGAGATCCGCGCCGCCGTCCCGGCCACCAGCGGCCCCAGCTCGCGTACCCGCGCGGCGGTGATCCGCGAGGTGAGCCCGGAGACGGAGATGGCGGCGGCGACCGCGTCGTTGTGGTTGAAGATCGGCGCCGCCACGCAGCGCACCTCGGGTTCGTTCTCACGGTCGTCCACGGCGTAGCCGCGGCGTCTGATGTGCGCCAGCTCGGCGCGCAACCGGTCGTGGTCGATGATCGTGTGCTTGGTCCTGGGCTCCAGCGTCAGCTCCGCCAGGGCGTCCTCCGGCTGCCATGCCAGGATGGCCTTACCGACCGCGGTGCAGTGGGCGGCGCCGCGGCTGCCGATGCGCGAGGCCATGCGGACGTTGGCGTCGTTCTCCACCTTGTCGATGTAGACGACGTGCGGCGGGTCGTACACGACCAGGTGGACGGTCTCGCGTACCTCGCTCATCAGCCGGTGCGACTCCTCGGCCGCGACCGCGCGCAGGTCGAGGGTGGCGAGGTACGCCTGGCCGAGCCGCAGCGTGCCGTGGCCCAGCCGGTACGCCCCGGTCCTGCGGTCGCGTTCGAGCAGCCGGGCCTCGATGAGCGGCACCGTCAGCCGCAGCACCGTGCTCTTGGGCAGCCCGGCCGCCTCGGCCAGCTGGGTGAGCGACAGCCCGGGGCGCTCGCGCACGTGGTCCAGCACGGCCAGCGCCCGTCTGAGCGAGGCGGACTGGTTGCGTTCGGGCACGAGGGCCAACATACCTCTGAAAGCACATCTGCAACACAGCATTTTGCATTGCAGAACAACGACTACAACTGGGGCGGGACCATGGCGGGCACTGACCGGGCACTGCCCGTGCTCAGATGGGAATGACGCGGGGCAGGCGCGGGGAGGCGAACCAGTCGGGCTTGTGCTTGCGCAACAGCGCTTCCCCGTCCCGCTCCCAGGAGAAGTCCTTCTTCTTGAGGAGCCGGCGGAAGACCTCGCCGGCCTTGCCGGGGTCCTGCGCCGCCAGCCGGCGCAGCGGCACGGGGGTGACGTCCTCGCCCCGCAGGTACGCCGTCACAACCTCCCGGTACTGCTGGCGGATGACCAGCGCCGGCTCGGCGAAGACCTCCTGCGCCAGGTCGAAGTCACGGTAGAAGCCGAGGCCGTCTTCCTCGTCGAAGATGATGGCGACCTGCTCATCGGCGGTGAAGGGGAAATCGGGCAGGTCGGGCCGGGTCCATGGCCCGCCCTTGCTGCCCGCCCGCTCATAGGCGTGCTGGTAGAAGGCGAGCATTCGCTCCTTCACCTCGTCGCCGGGCACGACGATCAGGTCGCTCCCGAAGAGATCGATGAAAGACGCGCGCTGCTCTGCCTGCAGCCTCCGGCCCTGGGCGAGTTTGTCGGGGTTGCGGAAGACCAGATCGGGGCTCTTCAGCTGCAGGTCGCGCACCCCGGCCAGCACGGCGTCCGCGTCCTCCGCGGAATACGCCATGGGCTTCCCGCTGATCATCCACTCGTCGCCGACCGGCACGATGCCACCGACCATGACCGTGCCGGTGGCCACGACGTCCTTGATCCCCACGGGGCCCATGTTGGAGCGGATCCGGTAGGTGAGCTCGTCGATGTGGTTGAGTGCGACTATCCCGTCGTCGCCGTGCGGCTGCCTGGTCTCGAAGATCCCCTGTACGTGATCCGCCCAGGACAGCAGCAGATCACGGTCGGCGCCGGAGAACGTCTAGGGACAAGCCGCCGACGTGACGAAACCGCCTGGCAGCGCACCAGGCGGTTTCGGCTCGGGCGGCATCAGATGCCGGGCAGGCGGGTCACACCGTCACGTCGGGCCTGGTCGGCCACCGCGGCCGCGACCGCGGGCACGACCCTGGGGTCGAACGGCTCGGGTATGATCCGCTCGGCCGACAGCTCCTCCTCCACCACGGCGGACAGGGCAAGGGCCGCGGCGACCTTCATGTTCTCGGTCACGGCCGAGGCGCGTGCCGACAATGCGCCCCTGAACACACCCGGGAAAGCCAGCACATTGTTGATCTGGTTCGGGAAGTCACTGCGCCCGGTGGCCACGATGGCGGCGTGCTCCCTGGCGATCTCCGGATGGATCTCCGGCTCGGGGTTGGACAAGGCGAACACAATGGAGTTCGACGCCATCGACGCGATGGCGTCCTCGCTGATCGTCGATCCCGACAGGCCGATGAAGACGTCCGCGCCGATCAGCGCGTCCTCGGTGGTGCCGTTGTAGCCCGACTGGTTGGTCGTGGCGGCGATCAGCGCCTTGTACGGGTTGAGGTCCTTACGGCCCTGGTGGAGCACGCCCTTGCTGTCGGACACGACGACCTCGCCGATGCCGGCGTTCATCAGCATGCTGGTGACCGCGAGGCCCGAGGCGCCGGCGCCCGCCACGACGGCACGCAGGTCCCACAGCCGTCGCCCGGTCAGTTTCGCCGCGTTGCGCAGCGCGGCCAGCACCACGATCGCCGTGCCGTGCTGGTCGTCGTGGAAGACGGGGATGTCCAGCAGTTCCTTGAGCCGGCGCTCGACCTCGAAGCAGCGCGGCGCGCTGATGTCCTCGAGGTTGATGCCGCCGAAGGACGGCGCCATCCTGGCGATCGTCTCCACGAGCTCGTCCACGTCCGTGCAGTCGAGGCAGAGAGGCACCGAGTCCACGCCGGCGAACTGCTTGAACAGCAGCGACTTGCCCTCCATGACCGGCATGGCCGCGGTCGGCCCGATGTTGCCGAGGCCGAGCACAGCGGTGCCGTCGGTGACGACGGCGACGACATTGGACCGCCAGGTGTAGTCGTCGGCCAGCTCCGGCCGCTCCGCGATGGCCGTGCACACGCGGGCCACCCCAGGCGTGTACGCGAGCGAAAGGTCGTCGACGTCGCGCACCTGCACGGACGGGCGTGTGGTGAGCTTGCCGCCCTCGTGCAGGCGGAAAGCCGGGTCCTGGGCGAGCAGCGTGGCGAGGCTGATGGGCGGTGTGGTGATTTCGGTCGTCATCCGGCGCTCCTAGAACCGCAGCAGCCGGCCGGAGGGGGTGCGCATGTCGAGCACCTCATTTCCAGTCCGGACCCGCGACGGGCGCGCCGTCTTTTTGAGTTGCGTGACTTTCATGATTCCGCACCTTTCCGGGATGGGTGAACTGCGGATTCCGTGAGAGTCCTCGGCCCGCCGTGCTGGGGGCCGGCCCCACGGATGTGAGGAAGAACACAGGCTCGAGTGTCACACGGCGCGGAATTCTCGGTCACCCCACGATCCCCCTATGCCGGAGCGAGGCCCAGGTAGAGGTACGAGGCAGTAGGGGTTGTCCGCTATAGGGGTGGGCCGCGAAATTCGAATCACAGATCCCGGTGAAAGGACAACGATGACGGTCCTGACCGCTATTTCCACCGAAGCAATACTCGATCCCAGGTCGCCATCGGTACGCCTCTCGCGGCTGCTGGACCACGGCTCCGTCGTGGCGATGCCCGGCGACGACGAGAGCGGCGTGCACGCCGTGCACGGGCTGATCAACGGCTCGCCGGTCGTGGCCTTCTGCACCGACGCGACCCGCATGGGCGGTGCGCTGGGCTGGGTCGGCGCGAACCGCATCGTGGAGGCCATCCAGTTGGCCGTCCGCCGGCGCTGCCCGGTGATCGGCCTGTGGCACTCCGGCGGCGCGCGGCTGGCCGACGGCGTGGAGTCGATGGACGGAGTCGGGCGCATGTTCGCCGCCATGACGGCGGCCTCCGGCCTCATCCCGCAGATCTCGGTCGTGCTCGGACCGGCCGCGGGCGCCGCGGCCTACGGGCCCGCGCTGACCGATGTGATCATCATGTCGGACTCGGCCCGCGTCTTCATCACCGGGCCCGACGTCGTCCGCACCGTCACCGGTGAGGACATCGACATGGCGGGTCTGGGCGGTCCGGAGGCGCATGGCCCCAAGTCCGGGGTCGCGCACATCACGGTCGATTCCGAGGAGGGGGCCTACGACCGGGCGCGCCTGCTGACGGGGTTCTTCACCCACCCTGGCCGCTTCGACTTCGCCGCGCTGTGCGAGCCGCGCGATCTGCGCGCGCTGCTGCCGGACCAGCCACGCCGTGCCTACGACGTCCGGCCGGTCGTACGCAACCTCCTGGACGAGGACTTCCTGGAGCTGCAGCCGCGCTGGGCCCCCAACATGGTGGTCGGGCTCGGCCGGCTCGGCGGGCGGGCCGTGGGCCTGCTGGCCAACAACCCGCTGCGCAAGGGCGGCTGCCTCGACTCGCTCTCGGCCGAGAAGGCCTCACGCTTCGTGCGGATGTGCGACTCGCTCGGCGTTCCGCTCGTGGTCGTGGTCGACGTCCCCGGCTACCTGCCGGGCGTCCAGCAGGAATGGGGCGGCGTGGTCAGGCGGGGCGCCAAGCTGCTGCACGCCTTCGCCGAGTCGGTCGTCCCCCGGGTGACGCTCATCACTCGCAAGTCGTACGGCGGCGCCTACATCGCCATGAACTCCCGCTCGCTGGGCGCCACCGCGGTGTACGCGTGGCCCGACGCGGAGGTGGCGGTGATGGGAGCCGAGGCGGCCGTGGGCATCCTGCACCGCAAGCGGCTGGCCGCGGTGCCCGAGTCCGAGCGGGCGGACCTGCACGCGCGGCTGCTGCAAGAACATCAGCGTACTGCCGGCGGGGTCGAGCGTGCCATGGCGCTCGGTGTGGTCGACGAGGTCATATCGCCTTCGGAGACCCGTCGCCGGCTGGCAGAGGCGCTGGCACAGGCACCGCAGTCACGCGGCTGCCACACCAATATCCCACTCTGAATCGAGGAGACCATGTCAACCATCACCGTCATGCTCCTGGGGGGCCCGAATCACCTGCCGCAGGAGCGGCGCATCATAACCGTCGCGAGGGGGTGCGAGAAGATCAAGCTGCCGTTCGGCGGCGGTTATGAGCACTTCCTGCACCGCGGCGAGCAGAAGAAGATCGACGGGCGGGAATTGCCCGTCTACCAGTGGATCATGCGAACGGCCATCGCGGAGTAGACATGTCGGCGTTGCTCGCCATCAGCGACCTCCACATCGGTCACGCGGAGAACCGGGAGATCGTGGAAGCGCTCAAGCCCGGGTCCGCCGCTGACTGGCTGCTGATCGCGGGCGACGTCGCCGAGCTCATGGCCGACGTCGAATGGGCGTTGCGCCTGCTCAGCAGGCGCTTCGCCAAGGTCGTGTGGACCCCTGGCAACCACGAGCTGTGGACCCACCCGAGCGACCCGTTCCGCCTGCGCGGCGCCGAGCGGTACGACCATTTGGTGCGGTTCTGCCGCGAGCTCGGCGTCGTCACGCCGGAGGACCCTTACCCGGTGTGGGAGGAGTCGCTCGTCGTGGCGCCGCTGTTCTCGCTGTACGACTACACCTTCCGCGTCCCCGGCGCGCGCTCGCGGGCCGAGGCCCTGTCCCAGGCCTACGAACGCGGCGTGATCTGCACGGACGAGATGCTGCTCCACCCGGACCCGTACCCCTCGCGGCAGGCATGGTGCGCGGCCAGGGTGGAAGAGACCGAGCGGCGGCTGAACGACCTGCCCGCCGGCCTCCCGGCCGTGCTGGTCAACCACTGGCCGCTGGTCCGCGGGCCCACCGACATCCTGCGGTACCCGGACTTCGCCCTGTGGTGCGGCACCGAGCGCACCGGCGACTGGCACGTGCGGTTCAACGTGCACACGGTCGTCTACGGGCATCTGCACATTCCCCGGACCACGTGGCACAACGGCGTCCGCTTCGAGGAGGTGTCGCTCGGCTACCCCCGCGAATGGCGGCGGCGGCGCGGCGCGCCGGGCCTTTTACGGCCGATCGGCCGGCAAAAAGCTTAAGGGTGTGCTAGGGGTGGGAAATCGCGCTGCCCGGCGATTCAATATGAGCAACAGGTTTGACGGATTTTTATCCGGCCGGCGAGGTGAGGCATTGGACTAGACGTCGTACTCCTTTTGCGAAGCAGCCACAAAAAGAAGAGCCATCGCCCATGACAAGACGGGCGATGGCTCTCTTCGTGTGCAAAACTTCCCGGATTTCCGGATTTCCCGGAAAACGCCGCGGCGGCCGCCTTTCGGCGGCCGCCCGCGGACCGGCGACGTTCGTCAGCTGGCGGTCGCCAGCTTGACCTCCTCGATCCTGTCGCACCGCCCGGCGGCCGCGCCGACCGCGGCGAGGGCCGCGTCGACCACGTCGGTGCGGACGCCGACGCCCCAGACCGTCGTGCCGCCCACCTTGCACTCGGCGTAGACCGTCGTCTCCATGCTGGTGATGCGGCCGGTGCTCCCGGTGCGGTGGACCGCTCGCACATCGATCCCCCAGGGCGCCAGCGCGGCACCGATGGACCGCACGGCCTGCTCGCGCTGGCCGTGCACGTGGAGTGTGGCGCTGATCCGCTCGCCGCCGGCCCCCGGCAGGCCGGCCGCGTCCCCGCGGGCGACGTACTCGCGCTCGAACAGCGCGCGGATCTCGTCCGGCGACAGCTCGCTGCCCCGCAGGTCGGCGTCCGACTGGACGAAGGGGGCGAAGTCCCTCTGCAGCTCGCGCGGCAGCTCCATGCCGTACCACGCGCTCATGATGTAGGCGATGCCGCCCTTGCCCGACTGGCTGTTGATCCGCACGATCGCCTCGTACGTGCGCCCGACGTCCTTGGGGTCCACGGGCAGGTACGGCATGGTCCACGGCATCTCGTCGACGCTGACGCCGGACACGGCGGCCTCGAGCTCGAGCCGGTCGAAGCCCTTCTTGATCGCGTCCTGGTGCGAGCCGGAGAAGGCGGTGTACACCAGCTCGCCGCCGTAGGGGTGCCTGGGGTGCACGGGGATCTCGTTGCAGTGCTCGACCGTGTCGCGAATGTGGTCGATGTCGGAGAAGTCGATCCGCGGGTCCACCCCGTGGGTGAACATGTTCATGCCCAGCGTCACCAGGCACACGTTCCCCGCGCGCTCGCCGTTGCCGAACAGGCATCCCTCGATCCGCTGGGCCCCGGCCAGCAGCGCCATCTCGGCCGCGGCCACCCCCGTGCCCCGGTCGTTGTGAGGGTGAATGGACAGGCAGACGTGCTCTCGGCGGGACAGGTTGCGGTCCAGCCACTCGATCTGGTCGGCGAACACCGACGGCAGCGAGCGCTCCACGGTGGTGGGGAAGTTCAGGATGATCGGGCGGCTCGCCCCGGGCTCCCACACGTCCATGACGGCCTCGCAGACCTCCAGGGCGAAGTCCGCCTCCGTCTCGTTGAAGAGCTCCGGCGAGTACTGGTAACGCAGGTCGCAGTCCGCCAGGTCCCGCTCGGCGTACTTCATCATCATCCGGGTGCCGTGCACGGCCAGGTCCTTGCACTGCGCGCGGTCCATGTCGAACACCACGCGCCGGAAGAGCGGCGCGGTCGCGTTGTAGAGGTGGAAGGTCGCGCGGGGGGCGCCGGCGAGCGCGCATACCGAGCGCTCGATCAACTCGTCTCTGGCCGGTACGAGCACCGATATCCACACGTCGTCGGGAATCCTGTCTTCCTCGACCAGCATGCGGACGAAGTCGTAGTCGTCCTGGCTGGCGACCGGGAACCCGACCTCGATCTCCTTGTAGCCCATGCCGACGAGCAGCTCGAACATCTGCAGCTTCCGCGCCGGCGACATCGGGTTGGCCAGCGACTGGTTTCCGTCACGCAGGTCCGTGGACAGCCAACGCGGTGCGGCCAGGATCCTCTTGTCCGGCCAGGTGCGGTCGGCCAGCGCCAGCGGAGTGAAGTTGGCATAACGTTCCACGGAGCGGGTGGGTGACATAGTGAATCCCCTTCGCTGGTTCATGGTGTGCCTCTAGGAGATCTCCGGTCACAACGTACAATCGGCGGGGCGCGCGGAACAGGTGGGGATCACGAGAACGCCCGTCCTTAGCCATAGGATCGGGCGGAGTATCGAGAGTGCGGGTCCCGGTATCTTTCGACGCACTCCCCTTTTCGCACCCCTGCCCACCGATCAAACTCCGGTCATGGCGGCTATCGAATCGGCGTTACTCCAGCGCGGCTGGATGTGCCTGGCGGAATCTCGCCCCTCAGTCCAGCTGATGTATCTGCTGCGTTTCCTCACCGGTGCGGCGCTGTGCGCCGAGGTCGCCGGCGACAACGGCCACCTGGGCAGGACGGCGTGGGGCGCCGTCGCCTGGATGATGATGCTATTCGCGATCTACCTCTTCAACGGCGTCACGGACCTGGAGGAGGACCGGCTCAACGGCTCGGGCAGGCCCATCGCCCGCGGCGCCCTGGAGCCCGGCCTGGCCAGTTCGGTCGCGGTGTGCGCGGCGCTGCTGTCCCTCGTGGCCGGCTTCGCGCTCAACCCGGTGATGGGCGGCATGCTCGTGGCCGTGCTGGTGCTCGGCTACCTCTACTCGGCCCCGCCGTTCCCGCTCAAGCGCAGCTCCGCCGGCACGGTCTTCACCGGGTTCGCCGCGACCCTGCTCACGTACTTTGGGGGCGTCTTCGCCTATGCGGGCAAGCTCACGAGCTCGACGACGCTGATCGTCCTCGTGGTCGCCGCCTCGCTGTGGACGGCCCTGGTGGGCTCGACGGCCAAGGACCTGCCGGACATCGAGGGCGACGCGCGGGCGGGCCGGACGACCTTCGCGGTCGTGCACGGTGAGCGCGTGCTGCGCTGGGCGATCGCCCTCGTCGCGCTCGGGCTCGCGCTCGCTTTCACGGTGGTGATCCTGGTCCTGGATCTGCCGCTGTGGTCCGGCGCGCTGGCCATGCTCGCCGGGGCCGCGGTCATCGCGGTCCTGTGCGCGAAGGGCCTCCGCCGCGAACCGTACGGCGCCTTCATGACGACCCAGTACGCCCTGCACGGCCTGACGATCCTGCCGCTCGTCTGACCGGCAAGGCCCTGCCCGCGGCGAATCTTCCGGGCAGGGCTCAGCCCCGGCGGTTCCTCCGGCTACCGATCGGCGAGGCTCAGTCCTCGGTGAGGTGTCCGGCCCCGCCGAGCAGGAAGACGTCCTCCAGCCGCCGGCGCGTCGCCTCGCTCAGCACCACCCTGCTGGAGACCGCGTTCATCTCCAGGTGGACCGGGTCGCGCGTGCTGGGGACCGGCACCACGTCGGGCCCCCTCGACAGCAGCCAGGCCAGGGCCAGGCGGCCCGTGCTGACGTCCATGCTCGCCGCCTCGGCCTCCACCTGCCTGAGCATGGCGAGGTTCCGCTCCAGGCCGGGCGGCGCGAAACGGGGATCGGTGCGGCGGACGTCTCCAGGGGCGAGTGCCCGGCTCGAGATGCCGCGCCCGGCCAGGAAGCCACGGCCCAGCGGCCGGCAGGCCATCATGCCGATCCCGAGCTCGCGCGCCACCGGCAGCTGGTCGAGCTCGACGTCACGGCACATCAGCGAATATTCCATGGCCAGGGCGGCGATCGGGTGGACCTCGTGCGCCCGGCGCAGCTCCTCCCCCGTCACCCCGGACAGGCCCACGTGGCGGACCTTCCCCGCCGCCACCAACTCGGCCAGCTGACCGGCCTTCTCCTCGATGGGCACGGACCACGCCTCGCAGTCGACGATGTAAAGGTCGACGAAGTCGACGCCCAGCCGCTTCAGCGAGGCCTCGCACGACTGCGCCAGACGTCCGGAGTCGGCGTCGCGCCGGGCGGTCCCCGTCGACAGGAGGACCTCGTCACGCCATGGCCTGATGGCCTCGCCGACGAGTTGTTCGACTTCGCCTCCGGCGTGATCATCAGACATGGCTATTAATGTCACCCCGGTGTCGGGGAGGCCATGGATCAGCGAAATCGATTCGTCTCGATCTACTTCGCCGTATACGCCTGAGAGAGCCAGACAGCCGAAGCCAAGACACGAGGTCACCGGCCCCGTATCGCCCAGCTTCCTGTTGTCCACGACACTCCCTCCACTCGACCGTCATGGGCATTACCATACGATCTGCGCTTCAGGATTGCGTCACAACCCCTATCCGCCACGACGCCGGTGAATAATCAGGAAATTTATCACTTATCTCACCTGACATGACTCGCAACTCCGAGTTATGTTCTTGCCAACAATGCCTGTCCACCACGCGGATTCCGCGTGGTGGACAGGCTCTGGAGGGTTTCAGCGCATCGTCGGGCTGAGCTCCAGATTGGCGGGCAGATCCGAACGCTGGGTGATGCCGAGCTTGCGGTAGATGCGGGTCAGGTGCTGCTCGACCGTGCTCACCGTGATGAACAACTTGGCGGCGATCTCCCGGTTGGTGTAGCCGACCGCCGCCAGGCCGGCGACCCGGCGCTCGGCGTCGCTGAGGATGGCGGCCACCTTGCTCATTTCCGCGTTCTCCCCGGCGGCGCCGGAGCCGTCACCGGCCAGCGCCTGGCTCAGGGGCTGGGCGCCGCACTCCTGGGCGAGGGTGCGGGCGCGGCTGGCGATGATGCCCGCCCTGCGGAACTCTCCGACGCCGTGGAAGGCCTCAGTGAGATCGACCAGCGACCTGGCGAGCTCGTAGCGATCGCCGCAGGCGTGCAGGCGGTCGGAGGACTGCCGCAACAGCATGGGCCGGTGCCTGGCCTCGCTGGTGGCGGCGAGCACGCGCAGCGCCATACCGTGCGTGCGGGAGGCCCCCGGGCCGCACCGCGACAGCTGCTCCTCGACCAGGACGCGGGCCTCCTCGGTCTTGCCCATCCTGATGAGGGCCTCGGCGGCGTCGGCCCGCCAGGCGATGAACCCCGGCGTGTCCATCTCCCACTCCCCCATGAGCTCGCCGCAGAAGCGGAAGTCGCGCAGTGCGGCCGCCGAGTGGTCGATCGCGAGGTGGTAGCGCCCGCGGGCGTGCAGGTAGTGCAGCCCGAAGCGGGTCTGCAGCATGGCCTCCGGCACCGGCGTGTTGACCTGCTCCAGGGCCTCGTCGTACAAGCCCATGGCCGTGGTGGCCAGGATCAGGTTGGCCAGCGGCGCGCCCACGGCCACGCCCCAGCTGGCCGGCGGGATGAGCTGCAGGGCCAAGCGCGCGCACGAGGCCGCGGTCTCCAGGTCGCCGCACCGCATGGCGATCTCGGCGCGTATCGCGGTGAGCCGGGCCCTGCGGGCCGGGGCGCGGCGGGACTCCGCCTCCTCGATGAAGGCGTCGCACCAGGGCGCCGCCTTGTCGGGCCAGCCTCCGTAGACGAGGGCGAGCAGGGAGCTCTCCACCGTGTCCATGGACATCTCGTCCAGGTGGGAGCTCCGCAGGATGCGCTCGACCGTGCTCAGTATGCGCTCGCGCGGCCCGCGGGTGAGGACCGAAGCCAGCGCGTTGGCCGCCTCCAGCCGGCGGCTCACCCGCACCGGCAGCACGGGCTCCCTGGCCTGTTCGCTGGTCGACCTGTCGACGTGGGCCAGCAGCGGGGGCGCCGAGCTGCGCAGCCACAGCCGGGTGCCGATGAGCTCGGCCACGGTCTGCGGTTCGGTGTCGCCGCTCTCCTTCAGGTGTTCGAGCACTTGGCAGGCGTCGTCCACCTTGCCGTGCCACAGCAGCGCCCTGGCCAGGACGACCGCGTCGCTGCCGCGCAGGGTCCCGTTGTGCAGGGCGTCGGTCAGCTCGGCGATGTGCTCGGCCGGGGTTCTGGGGTTGATGCGCCATTCGGCGCGCATCAGGAGCGTCGCGATGGTGGTACGCCGGCGCTCGTCGGTGCATCCCCGCCAGGCGAGCTTGAGATAGTCCACGGCCAGGTTGACGAACCCGTCGTCCAGCCGGTGCAGTGCCGCCGACTCCAGCACGGGCACGGCCCACGGCAGATCGGCCGCCTCCGCGCCGAGCAGGTGCGTTGCTATGGCGACCGCGTCGGCGCCCTCGGCGTAGAGCAGTTCGGCGGCGCGCCGGTGCACGCTGCGGCGCACCTCGTCACTCAGCTCGGCCAGCACCGTCCGCCGCGCGATCTCGGCCCGGTAGCGGCCGGAGCGCAGCAGCCCGGCGGTCTCCAGCCAGTGCAGGGCCTGGGAGACGATCGCGGGGTCCGGGCCGATCATGCGCTGCAGGAGGTCCGGGTCGTCCAGGGCGGCGAGCCAGCCGGCGACCTGCATCAGCGCGGGGTCGGCCCGGTGCAGGCACGACAGCACGGCCTCGCCGTAGCGTTCCCCGGGGGCGCCCCCGCTCGTCCCGAAGTCCTCGATCAGGCCGCGGAGCAGGAGCGGGTTGCCGCCGCTGAGGGCGTACCACTCCGGCGCCAGGCCCGCGGCCACCTCCTCGTCCAGGTGCTCGGACGTCATGGTGGCCACGGCGTCGTACGACAGCGGCGCCAGCCTGACGGCGGTGCAGTGCGGCTGGCGCAGCATCTCAGTGGCGAACGAGCCGTGCATGTGCTGCCGGTATTCAGCCTGGCTGAAGACGGCCATGAGCGGCGAGCACCTGGCCCTGCGTACGAGGTAGGAAAGGCAGAGCAGCGAGGCCCGGTCCGCGTAGTGGACGTCGTCGATGACGATCGCCAGCGGGTGGCGCTCGGCCAAAGAGAGCAGCACTGCGCAGAGGGAGTGCACGATCTGGGCGTCGATCTGATCGAAGCCGTCCCCCTTCGCGGGAGAGGCCATCTGCGCGCCCTCGCGCAACAAGTCGGCCGCGAGCGCGCTCGCGTCCTCGCGTAACGGCGCGTTCTGGAAAAGCTGCCCGAACACGCCCAGCGGGAGGTCGCTCTCCGCCCGGGTGGCAGCCGCCACGAGCGGCAGCGCGCCCCGTTCGAGAGCCTGCTCGGCGAAAGCGTGCAGCAACTCGCTCTTGCCTGTCGCGACGACCCCGGTCACCATCGCGACCCTGCCCTTGCCGGCCACGGCCTCGGCGAGGAGGTCGTGCATGGAGGTGATGGCCGCATCTCTCTCGAACAGCCCCATGATGGACACCCCTTTTTCAGAAAGGCAATTTGTGACCGGAAGGAGTTCGGAGATCCAAAGAGTTATTC
This sequence comes from Nonomuraea sp. 3N208, assembly GCF_052245935.1. Lineage (NCBI taxonomy): Bacteria > Bacillati > Actinomycetota > Actinomycetes > Streptosporangiales > Streptosporangiaceae > Nonomuraea > Nonomuraea sp. 3N208. The sequence goes on from NZ_JBQQBR010000046.1 coordinate 60,780, forward strand.
AGCTCTTTTTTCGGCTTCGACGTCTTGATCTGCCGGATTTGCCTCATGACCTTCAACCTCTTCCGCACCCGCTTCTGGGTTGACGGTCATCACGCTAGGTGTTAGCACGGCGGGCCGACAATACGACATATCCTTAAAAAGCGCTTGTCGCGCCATACGGACCATCGGCCTCCAACTTTCGGACCACGGCGTGGTCCGAGTCATATCGCCGAGTCGTACCGAAGAGACCGGCGCACCAGGTCGCGGGGCACCGAGGCCGGCACGGGCCACAGCGGCAGGCAGGCACAACTTGAGCCGGGCTCATGTTAGTCGGCCGCCATAATGATCATTACGGGCTCACAGCTCACAACCGACCCCAGATGAATCGTTAGGTCAGACCCGCCGAACCGACCGCGCCACGCCGTCGATCACGAAATACGGACATTTCCATATGTGACCTGTTTGCGCTGGTCAGTGGCTTGAACCCCGATGGCGAGGGCCCTGCCGACCTGCACTCACTATCTTCATACAGTTGCCTACTCACCGGTGTTGACCCAAGATGTAAGCATTTCTGCAGCTCTCCAAGGGGACACGGTGGGAGATATTGCGCAAAAGGGAGATGCTACGGGGCCAGCCAATATTATTGAGGAGTGTCGAGCGGACATCCTGCAGAAGTACGAGCAGGGGCTTACAGCCATCGGCAGTGTGCTGATCAAGGACCAGCGCACGAAGACACAGGTCATGGCCAACGCGAGCCAGATCCTGACGGAGATGGCCAACACGATACGCACAGGAAGACTGCAGGACGACGAGGAGTCCGTGTTCCTGGCCTGGGACATCGGCGTCTCAAGGGCATCCGCCGGCGTCCACCCTCGGGAATCGCTCATGGCGGCGTCGGTGTTCTTCCGAGCCGCCTTCACCACGCTCAGCCAACGACTCCTGGGGGAGAGCCAGGCCGCGCAGTTGCTCAAGCTCGTGGTCACGGCTCTGGAGCAGAGCATCTCCATGCGCATCAGGGAGGCCGCGAGCAGTTACACGGGCTTCCTGCTGAACAAGGTGACCGAGGCGCAGATGGCCGAGCGCCAGCGGATCGCCAGGGAGTTACACGACCGCATCGGCCACAGCATCAGCGTGGCCCAGCGGCAACTGGAGCTGTCGAACCTCTACCGGCCGACCGAGCCGGCGAAAGCGCTGGCCAAGCTGGAAATGGCGCAGCAGGCCATCCAGGAGACCATGTACAACCTGCGCCAGGTCACCTCCGACCTCCATCCCCCCGGCGGCAGGACTCTCGAGAAGGGCCTGCTCGGTTACCTCGACATGGTCGGGGCCGACGACGTGCAGATCGAGCTCGTGGTCAACGGAGACCAGAGCTGGGCGCCCCCGAACGTGAGCGAGGAGTGCCTGCTCATCCTGCGTGAAGCAGCCCGCAACGCGCTCACCCACGGAGCCCCCTCGGCCATCCTCATCAGAATCGACGTCGCCCCCCACGAGCTGGTCGCCTCCGTGATCGACGACGGATGCGGCTTCGACCCCGACCAGCCGACGCCCAAGGGAAGCATGGGACTCTCCTCCATCAGGGAGCGCACCCAGCTGCTCGGCGGCACGGTCATCATCGCGAGCGAGCCTGGCCGGGGAGTTAGGATCGACCTCACCGTCCCCCTCCAGAGGCGATCCGATGATCAGGAGTGACCAGCCGACCACGATCGTCATCGTGGACGACCACGCGCTCTTCCGGGAAGGACTCAGGGAGATCCTGGACGCCCAGGACGGGCTGGCCGTGGTCGGCGAGGCCGGCACCTCCAGCGGCGCCCTCAGCCTCGTGGCGGACGCGAAGCCGGACATCCTCCTTCTCGACGTGGAGATCCCCGGCGACTCGGCCACCGACACCGTGACGCGCCTGCGAGTGCAGTCACCTAACACCCAGATCATCATCCTGAGCATGTACGACGGGCCGCAGCTGCTGCGCAGGCTCCTCGCCGCCGGCATCCGCGGCTACCTCCTGAAGAGTGTCCACTGGCACGAGCTGGTCTCGGCCATCCGCAGCGTGCACGACGAGCCGGAACGCGTCGTCCTCGCCGTCTCGCGCGAGAGCCTCGCCCAGATGGAGAGCGCTCCTTCCGAGGTGCTGACGAGCAAGGAGCGGGAAGTCCTCGAACTGGCAGCTCAGGCGCTCAGCAACCGGCAGATCGCCGCCCGCATCAACACCACGGAAGCCACGGTCAAACGCCACCTCCGCAACATCTTCGTGAAGCTCGGAGCGGCGTCCCGCATCGACGCCGTCAACCGGGCGATCGAGGCCTCGCTGATCCAGCCGTCGAGGACTCGTACCGACACATGACCAGCCCCCTTATCAGCCTGCGTTGACCCCGGAACAGCCGCTGGACGGCCCGAGAAGACGGGCCGGGACATTCCTTCCCGCCAGGGCCGTGCCTAGCGTGGAATTGTGAATGCGAATGCCTTGATCGGGAGCATCCTTCCCCCGTGGGTCGTGGCCGTCGACACCTTCGACGACCACGACGCAGTGCTCTTTCCCGCAGAAGAAGAGGTGATCAGCCGATCGGTGGAGAACCGGCGCAAGGAGTTCGCCACGGCACGCATGTGCGCCAGGGCCGCCATGGGCGTCCTGGGCCTGCCGCCGCAGCCTCTCCTGCCCGGCGTGCGTGGCGAGCCTCAGTGGCCGATCGGCTTCGTGGGCAGCATCACGCATTGCGCGGGTTACCGCGGCGCCGTGGTCAGCCCCGGCGACGACACCATCACGATCGGCATCGACGCCGAGCCCGACGAGCCGCTGTCGAACGGCGTCCTGGAGGCCGTCTCCCTGGCTGAGGAGCGCAAGGCGCTGAGCGCGCTCGCCGCCGACTACCCGGACGTGTCGTGGGACCGCCTGCTGTTCTCCGCCAAGGAGTCGGTCTACAAGGCGTGGTTCCCGCTGGCGAAGCGGTGGCTGGACTTCGAGGACGCGATCTTGACCTTCGATCCGGTGGCGGGGAAGTTCTCCGCCCGGCTCCTGGTCACCGGGCCTCAGGTGGAGGGCCGGCAGCTGATGGGCTTCTCCGGCCGGTGGATGGCCAAGGAGGGGCTCCTGCTCACCGCCATCGCGCTGTCCGCCAGCTCCGCCTCCCGGCGCCGCCGCTCGGCGCTCAAGCGCCCCGTCCCGCAGGCCATCGTACGCGCCTGACCCGGCCGCGAGGCCCCAGCCGCGAGGCGCGAAAGGCCGATGCCGCGCGCACGAGAACGGCCGGGCACATAAATAATTCTGGACACGTTAATAACACGGCCGGGCACGCGAAATGACGGTGGCGTCGATGCGATCCGCCACCGTCACAAGGATTTCTTCGCGTCAGCGCGTCAGCTGTCCCGGGCCGTCCAGCGAAAAGTCTTCATACAAAGCAGCAGGGACCCCGCGCACCAGGCAACGAGCACAAGTGCGATCATCGGGTGCTCCCAAGAGCCGGCCGGTTCCATGGCCGCCGCGTGGTCGGGCAGGAACACCGACCGCACCCCCTGGGTGATCCACTTGAGCGGGAACAAGGCCGCGAAATACTGCAGAAAACTCGGTACATCGGAAAAGGGCATGTAGACGCCTGAGCAGAACTGCACGATGAGGAACGGCAACGTGATCACCGCGTTGGCGCCCCGTGTGGACTTCGGCAGGCTGCCGACGGCGATGCCCAGCAGGGTGCATGCGATGCCGCCGAGGAAGAGGACCCAGGTGAAGGTCACCCACTTCTCGAACGAGGCAGGCAGCTGCAGCCCGAACAGCAGCACCCCGACCACGATCAGGATGGCGACCTCGGCCACCATGCACACCAGGACCTGGATGACCTTCCCGCCGAAATAGGCCATCCGCGGCATGGGCATGCCGTACAGCCTCTTCAGCGTCCCGTCGTGCCGCTCCAGTGCGACGTTGATGCCCAGGTTCTGGAAGGACGTGCTCATGATGCCGGCGCCGATCATGCCGGCGGTGAGGAGCTGCGCGGCCGTCACGCCGCCGATGTCCGGCTTGTTGGCCTGCATCGCGCCGAGCAGCAGCAGCATGACCGCCGGGAGCGAGAAGATGACGATGAACTGGCTCTTGGTGCGGAAGAAGCTCCGGAGCTCCAGCGCGCCGCGCTTGAGCGCCAGCCGGCCGACGCTGGGCAGGCGCGCCGTGCTCGCGGTGGGAATGCGGGTGGGTGGTCTTGACATCGTGGTTGTCACGGCTGGTCTCCGATAAGGCCGAGGTAGATGTCTTCGAGGCTCGGGCGGGTCACGCTCAGCTCGGGGATCTCCCCGTCGAACTGGGTGCTGAGTTCGGCGACGACCTTGGTGGGCGTCGCGGTCTCGACGCTGCGCTCGCCGTCCGGGGCGGACCAGGTGACGGTCGCCATGGCCTGCGCGCGACCGGCGAGCGTGGCCGGCTCGCCCAGCGCGACGATCTGGCCGCCCACGAGCACGCCCACCCGGCTGGCCAGCGCTTCGGCCTCGTCCAGGTAGTGCGTGGTCAGCAGGATGGTGGTGCCCTCGTCGGCCAGCCGCGAGATGAGGTCCCAGAACTGGCGGCGGGCCGCGGGGTCGAACCCCGTGGTGGGCTCGTCCAGGAAGACCAGCTCGGGGTTGCCGACGACGCCGACCGCCACGTCCACCCTGCGCCGCTGGCCGCCGGACAGATTGCGGGTCCTGACGTCGGCCTTGCTGGTGAGGCCGACGAGCTCGATCACGTGGTCGGGATCGCGGGGCCGCGGGTAGTAGCTCGCGTAGTGATGGACCATCTCGCGAACGGTCATCTCCGCGGCGTCGGTTGCCGACTGCAGGACGATGCCGAGCCTGGAGCGCCATACGCGTCCGGCCCGGCCTGGGTCCTCGCCGAGCACGCTGATCTCGCCGGCGTCCCGGCGGCGGTGCCCTTCGAGAATCTCAACAGTAGTCGTCTTACCTGCGCCATTGGGTCCGAGGAGTGCGAACACCTCGCCTCTGGCGATATCCAGGTCGACGCCGTCGACGGCAAACGTGTCGCCGTAACGCTTGCGCAGCTCACGTACGCGCACCGCTGTATCGCTCATGCAATCAGGGTTGGGGATCCGCGCGGCCTCCGACACCCCTATTCCTGGTTTCACCTGGTCAGGGGCCAGAGTCGCAGGTAGGCCCCGAAATCAAGGAGTTGACCCCTATCAACCGATCGGGGGATGTCGTAAGAGGCGGCGCATGGGGACTCTGTAAACATGACAGTCATCGAAATCGAGGGCATGAGTAAGAGCTACCGAGGCCGCCAGGTTCTGGAGAGCGTATCCCTGAAGGTTGAGCGGGGCGAGATCTTCGGGATCGCCGGCCCCAACGGCGCGGGCAAGACCACGACCGTCGAGTGCATGGCCGGCCTGCGGCAGCGTGACGGCGGCGTCCTGCGCGTCCTCGGCCTGGACCCGCAGACGGACCGGCGCGAGCTGCTGCCGCGCCTTGGCGTACAGCTGCAGGAGGCGTCCCTGCCGGACGCGATCAAGGTGGGCGAGGCGCTGAAGATGTACGCCTCGTTCTACGAGAAGCCCGCCGACTGGCGGGTGGTCATGGACCAATGGGGGCTCACCGAGCGGCAGCGCTCCAGGTTCGGGAACCTGTCCGGCGGCTGGAAGCAGCGGCTGTTCATCGCGCTGGCGCTGGTCGGCAACCCGGAGGTCGTGTTCCTTGACGAGCTCACCACCGGCCTGGACCCCTCCGCCCGCCGCATGACCTGGGGCCTGATCCGGGAGATCCGCGACCGCGGGGCGACCGTCGTGCTGGTCACCCACTTCATGGACGAGGCCAAGGCGCTGTGCGACCGCATGGCGATCATCGACCACGGCCGCGTCATCATCCAGGGCACCCCGGACGAGCTGATCGTCCAGGGTCGCACAGAAAACCTGGAGGACGCGTACTTCGCGCTGACTGGAGGGCTGGCGGCATGAGAGGCATCACGCAGGTCATCGGGGTCGAGCTCAAGCTGATCGTGCGGGATCCGATGTCGGCGTTCTTCGCGCTGGCCTTCCCGACGGTCATGCTCTGGGTCAAGCTGCGCACGGGCAAGCCCCTTCCCGGCGGGCTGCCGTCGGTGGACGCCAACGTGCCGATGCTGACCATCTTCGTCATCGGCATGGCCACACTGGTCATCCTGCCGGCGACGCTGGCCCAGTATCGCGAGCGCCTGGTGCTGAAGCGGCTGCGGGCCACCCCCGCCTCGCCCGGCATGCTGTTCGGCGCTCAGCTGGCCGCTCACGTGCTGCTGGCCGTGCTCGGCACGGCGCTGATCATCGCCGTCGGTGCCATCGGCTACGGCCTGTCGTCTCCCGCCAGCGTGGGCGCCGTGGTCGTGGCGTGGCTCCTGGCCGCGCTGAGCCTCAGCGGCATCGGCCTCCTGCTCGCCGCCGTCGTCCCCTCCGGCCGCACCGCGACCGTGCTCGGGCTGGCCCTGTTCTTCCCGATGGTCTTCATCTCCGGCGCGGTGATCCCGTTCGAGAGCATGGGCGGCGCGATGAAGTCCATCGGCGGGATGACGCCCATGGCGCCTGCCGTCGAGACGATCCGCGCCGCCTGGGAGGGTCAGGCCCTGTCCCCCGTGAGCATGGCCGTCATGCTGGGGATCTGCCTCGTCACCGGCGGCGTCGCCGTTAAAGCCTTCCGGTGGTGAGCAACGCCGACCGCGAAGGGCCGGGACCGGTGGTCGTCTCCACCGGTCCCGACTTTTCGCGCTGGGACCGGGTCTGGCCCGTGCTGCCCTACCTGTTCATCCTGCTTCCCGCCGCGTTCTCGCTGCTGCAGAACTGGCGGCTGGACACGGTGGCGCTGGTGGTGTTCGCCGTGGCCTGGCACTGGTTCATGGTGGCCGCGCGCCCGGAGTGGATCAGTGTGCCGGCGGTGGCGGTCGTCTACTTCGTCGTCCTGCTCGCCGTCATCGGAGCGCTGGTCAGCATCGACTCGGTGTTCACGGTGACCGGGCCCGCGGCGTTCATCCAGTCCTTCACGCTGCTGCCCCGGTGGTGGGCGTACGCGGGCGTGGTCGCGACCGCCGGGGTACTGGTCTCGATGCGGCCCGAGGCCGGCCGGAGCGTGACCGAGATGCTCTACTCCTTCCTGGTCGCGGCGCTCATCGCCTCCGCAGTGGGCCTGATCGTCAAGACCATCTCCGACCAGAACGAGAGCCGCAAGGCGATGATCGAGCAGCTCCGGGAGACCAGCGCCAAGCTGGCCACGCTCGCGGAGGAGAACGCCAGCCTGCAGGCCCAGCTGCTGAGCCGGGCCAGGGAAGCCGGGGTGCTCGGGGAGCGGCAGCGGATGGCCAGGGAGATCCACGACACCATCGCACAGGGGCTGACCGCCATCGTCACCCAGGTCGAGGCCGCCGAGGAGGCGCTCGAGGACCTGGCGGCCGCGCGTTCCCGCCTCGACACGGTGCGCACCTTGGCCAGGGACAGCCTGAACGAGGCCCGCCGATCGGTCCAGGCGTTGCGCCCGGCGCCACTGGCCGACGCCCAGTTGCCCGCCGCCGTGCGGGACGTCGCGGACAGGTGGTCGCAGACCACCGGCGTGCCCGCCACGCTGTCGGTCACCGGTGACGCCCTGCCGCTGCACGCGGAGGTGGAGGTGACCCTGCTGCGGGTGGCGCAGGAGGCGCTGGCCAACGTCGCCAAGCACGCGGCGGCCGGACGAGTTGCCCTCACTCTGTCGTACATGGAAGATGTCGTGGTGCTTGACGTACGGGACGACGGAGCCGGATTCAGCCCCGAGCCGCTGGATGCCTCCGTCGCGCCCGCTACCGTGGAGTCAGGCGGTTTCGGGCTCCTCGCCATGCGGCAGCGCGTGACGAGGCTGGCCGGCGACTTCCAGGTGGAGTCCGCTCCAGGCGAGGGCACCGGCATTTCCGCCACTGTCCCCGCCATCCCGGCCGCCGACACCGAGCCGCTTGCCGTCCCAGAAACGCCGGGTGAGATATGCCGATTCGTCTGATCATCGTGGACGACCACCCTGTCGTACGCGACGGACTGCGCGGGATCTTCACCGGCGACGAGTTCGAGGTGGTGGGCGAGGCGGGCGACGGGCCGGAGGCGCTGGCCGTGGCCAAGCGCACCAATCCGGACGTGGTCCTCACCGACCTGCGCATGCCGAAGATGAAGGGCGCCGAGCTCATCCGCCGGCTGCGCGAGCAGATGCCCGAGGTCCGTGTGCTCGTGCTGACCACGTTCGACAACGACGTCGACGTGCTGCCCGCGATCGAGGAGGGCGCGACCGGCTACCTGCTCAAGGACACTCCACGGGCCGAGCTGCGCCGCGCCGTGCAGGCGGCGGCCCGCGGCGAGACCGTGCTGTCGCCTTCCGTGGCGGGAGTGCTGACGCACAAGCTCCGCGCGCCGCAGCAGCAGACGCTCAGCCGCCGGGAGCTGGAGGTGCTCTCGCTCATTTCCCGCGGCGCCACCAACCGCGAGGTGGCCGTGCGGCTGTTCATCACCGAAGCGACCGTGAAAACGCATTTGCTGCATATTTTCGCCAAGCTCGAGGTGAAGGACCGCGCGGCCGCCGTGGCCGCCGCTTATGAGACCGGCCTGCTCAAGCCGGGGGCCGAGGGCTGATTAAGGGCGTTTAGGGGTGGGCCGCCATTTCCATGGTTCATACCGTGGAACAGGCGGCCGTTTCTCTTCCCAGCTGAATTTTGGAGATGAGCCTATGAACACCCTTGCCCTGGCCGACCCTGGTGCCGAGTTGGAGATCGTCGGTGGCAAGGGCGAGTCCCTCGCCCGCCTGGCCCGGGCCGGCCTGCCGGTGCCCGCGGGTTTTCACGTCACCACCGGTGCCTACCGCGACTTCGTCGCCCGTCACGATCTTCGGAAGGCGATACTCTCCGGGGACGCGGGCGAGATCCAGGCGTTGTTCGCCGCCCACGAGATGCCCGCGGAGATCGCCGCCGACGTCAGGGCCGCGTATGAGGGGCTGGGCGGGAACCCGGCGGTGGCCGTGCGGTCGTCGGCGACCGCGGAGGACCTCCCCGGGATGTCGTTCGCCGGGCAGCAGGACAGCTATCTCAACATCCGCGGCGCCGACCAGGTCCTGGACGCGGTCAAACGCTGCTGGGCCTCGCTGTGGACCGAGCGGGCGATCGCCTACCGCGACCGCCACGGCATCTCGCGGGACGAGGTGGCCATCGCGGTCGTCGTCCAGGAGCTGGTGCCCGCCGACGCGGCCGGCGTGATGTTCACCGAGGACCGCGACCGGCTGACCATCAACGCGGCGTGGGGGCTGGGCGAGGCGGTCGTCGGCGGCCTGGTCACGCCGGACACGGTCACGATCGACCGGGCCGTCCGCATGGTCATCGACCAGCGGATCGCGGCCAAGACCGTCATGACCGTACGCACCGCCGAGGGCACCCGCGAGGAGCCGGTCCCGCCCGGCAAGCGCGAGGAGCCGGTGCTCACCACGGCGCAGGCGGTGGGGCTCGCCGAGCTGGGCATGGACATCGAGGAGCTGTACGGGCGCCCGATGGACGTCGAATGGGCGCTGCACCGCGGTCGTCCGTACATCCTGCAGGCCAGGCCGATCACCGGCCAGCGCGAGGTGTGGAACGACTCGCTCAAGGGCGACTACCTGTGGAGCAACGGCAACCTGGGTGAGGCCATCCCCAGCGTCATGACGCCGTGCACCTGGTCGCTCGTGCAGGCGTTCATCTCCGAAATCATGATCGTCAGCGACCTCGGCGGGCACCCCATGTGCGGGAACATCGGCGGCCGCGTCTACATGAACATGAGCCTGACCGCCTCGCTCGGCAAGTCGCTCGGCATGTCCAAGAAGATCCGCGACACCCAGCTGCCGGTCTACGGCAAGCTGCCCGAGGGCGTCGAGACCCCGCTGCTGCCGATGTCGCGCTGGCAGACCCTCAAGGCGGCCAAGCCGATGCTGGGCGGACGCCGCGAGATCCAGAAGCTCGTCGCGCGGATCCCGGAGTACATCGCCACCGCGCCCGCGATCACCGAGGAGCTCCGCGCCAAGATCGCCGGCAGCAACGACCTGGTGACGCTGTGGCAGGACGAGGTCGAGCCGAGGTTCGCGGAGTGCAACCGCATGCTCGCCGCCGCCGCCCGCCAGGACGCCGGCTCGCTCGTCTACCTCGGCGCCCGGCTGGCGAAGCTGGTCGGTGAGGCCGACGCCACCGTGCTGATGTCCGGGGTCCAGGGAGGGGACGGCAGGCTGGAGAGCCTCGGCCCGCTGCTCGGCCTGGCGCGGATCAAGCGGGGCGAGATCTCCCGCGAGGAGTACATCGGCCGGTACGGGCACCGGTGCCCGGACGAGTTCGAGGTCTCCGCGGCCCGGCCCGTGGAGAACCCGGACTGGCTGGAGGAGCAGCTCGCGGGCCTCACGGTCGATCCGGCGGAGCTGCTGGAGCGGCAGGAGGAGGCCGGCCGGGCCGCCTGGCGGCGCTTCCACGAGCGTTACCCGAGGAAGGCCGCGAAGTTCCGCCGCGACGTCGACCGGTGGGAGGCGATCGTCCGCTCCCGCGAGGAGACCAGGTCGGAGATGATGCGCGGCTTCTGGATGGTGCGTGACTTCGTGGTGCGCGCCGGGGAGGTGACCGGGCGCGGCGACGACCTGTTCTTCCTGACGATCTCGGAGATCCTGGACGTCCTGAGCGGCTCGCGCCGGCCGCTGACGCGGGTCGACGGGCGGCGGGCGACGTACGAGCTGTACAAGTCGCTGCCGCCGTACCCCGGCATCATCCGCGGCCGGTTCGACCCCGAGCGGTGGGCCGCCGACCCCGACCGCCGAGGCGACGTGTACGACGCCGCGGCGACGGTGGCACCACCGTCGCAGACCATCAGCGGCTTCCCCGGCGCGGCCGGCGTGGTCGAGGGCACCGCCAGAGTGCTCGCGTCCGTGGCGGAGGGCGACCGGCTGGGAGAGGGGGAGATCTTGGTGACGACCGTGACGAACGTGGGCTGGACGCTGCTGTTCCCGCGGGCGTCGGCGGTCGTCACCGACGTGGGGGCGCCGCTGTCGCACGCCGCGATCGTGGCGCGTGAGCTGGGGATCCCCGCCGTCGTCGGGACCAGGAACGCCACCATGCTGGTGCGAGACGGTGACCGGATCCGCGTCGACGGGAGCACGGGCAGCGTCGAGGTGATCACGGAGGCGGCGCTCGTACTGAGCTGACCGCGAACGCGATGAAGGCGCCGGGCTCGCGGGGAGCCCGGCGCCTTCCTGCATGTGGTCTCAGCGGGTGGCGGTGAGCAGACGCATGCCGAGCGGCAGGTCGAGCAGCCTGCCGGGGGTCAGCTCCGCTTCCTCCATCAGCGCCCGGTACTCCGTCTCGGTGCGTTCCCGCCCTCCGGTCATCACCATCATGTGCAGGTCGAAGGCGAGCGGCAGGTACGAGTCCGGTCCGACGACCCGCTCGATGACCAGCAGCTCGGCCCCGGGCGCCATCGCCTTCGCGCAGTTGGTCAGCAGGACGGCGCAGCGTTCGTCGTCCCAGTCGTGCAGGACGCGCGACAGCAGGTAGACGTCGCCGCCCTCGGGCACGGAGTCGAACAGGTCGCCGCCGGCCAGCTCGCATCTGTCGAGCACCCCCATCCGCTCCAGGTGCGCGGGCGCGGCGGCGATCACGTCGGGAACGTCGAACAGCACGCCCCTGGCCTCCGGGTTCTCGCGCAGGACGGCGGCCAGCAGGGCGCCTGTGCCGCCGCCCAGATCGACCACTCGGCGCGGGCCGGAGAAGTCGTACGCGGCGGGCACGTGGCGGAAGAACGACGCGCCCGCCGCCATCCCCGCGTTGAAGACGGCCGCCTTGTCGTAGTCGCCGGCCAGGTGCGCGAATACGGGCTTGCCGTGGACGTGCTCGAAGGCCGGCTCGCCGGTGCGTACGGCGTGCGCCAGCCCGCCCCAGGCGGCGGCGAAGTAGTCCTCGCCATAGAGCGCGGCCAGCGGTCCGAGCGCCTCGCGGCGCAGCTGCGCTCCCATCGGGGTGAGCCCGTATCTCTCGTGGTCGTCGGTGTCAGCCAGGCCCACCCCCGCCAGCAGGCGGAGCAGGCGGCGCAGGGCGCCGGGGTCGGCGCCGACCTCTTCGGCGATCTGTTCGGGGGCCAGGCGGCGGCCGTGGAGCGTGTCCGCCACTCCGAGCCGGACCGCGGCGAAGGTGGCCTGCGCCACCCATCCTCCGGTGAGGATGCGCATGAGCTCCTGCTCCATCGTTCTCCTTCCTCAGGGCGTGGACAGCCACGTCATGGCGACGGCGCGGGACAGCTCCGCGATGACCTCGCCCTGCCGCGGCACGAGATAGAAGTGGTCGCCGTCCAGCACCCGGACGCCGCATCGGTCCCTGGTCAGCTCGCCCCAGCGGGCCGCCTGTCCGGGGGTCACCTCGGGGTCGTCCGCTCCGAGCAGCACGGTGACGGGGCAGGCGAGCACGCCGCCCGGACGGTGCCGGTAGGTCTCGTCCACCCGGTAGTCGTTGCGTACGGCGGGCAGGGTCAGCTCCCGGATCTCAGGGTCGGCCATGAGCTCCCGGTCCACGCCGCCGAGCCGGACCAGCTCGTCGACCAGCTCGTCGTCGGAGCGCTCGTACGTGTCGCCGGCACGGTGCTCATGGGGCGCGTGCCGGCCCGAGGCGAACAGGTGCGTCACGCCCCGGCCCCTGGCCTCCAGCTCGCATGCCACCTCGTAGGCGAGCAGCGCGCCCATGCTGTGCCCGAACAACGCGACCGGCCGATCGAGCAGGGGCGCCATCGCGTCGGTGATGAGCTTGGCCAGGTGGTGGGCGTCGTCGATGAGCGGGGCGGCGCGGCGGTCGGCCCGTCCCGGGTACTGCACGGCGCGCACCTCGATGGCGGGCGCCATGTCCCGGTGCCAGCCGCGGTAGAAGCTCGCCGAGCCGCCGGCGTGCGGGAAGCAGAACAACCGTGTCCCGGCGTACGGCCTGGGCTGGTGGCAGTGGAACCAGTTCATGACAGCTCCGCGGCGGAGAGGGGTTGTGGCGCCGTCTGGACCAGCAGCTCGGGGCGGCCGATCGCGGCGGTGGCGGACAGCCAGAGGCGGCTGAGCGTCAGGTAGTACTGGCCCTGGCGCAGCGGGTCCTGCCCTTCCTCGGCCGCGCGGCGCAGCTCGGTCAGCGCCCGCCTGACGCCCTGGGGCCACAGCTTCGTGACGATGTCGTGGAAGGTGGGCGCCTGGGCGGGGCCGATGGTGGTGGCGCTGGGCAGGCGCAGGTGGTCGGCGCCGGTGGCGAACCGGTCGTCGGCGTCGCGGCCGACGTACATGCGGGGGCTCCAGACGAGCGGGCCGTGGGTGTTGACCAGGGTGAGGCTGCCGCCTTCTGCGCCCACGGTGATGCGGTGCAGCAGGTGCAGGTGGGCGTCGGGGTCGTTGGGCGCGATCTGGTTCTGCACCCGGAGGGTCAGGGGGACACCGCCGATCGTGCCGGTGAGGCAGGTGAAGGGCGCGCCCGGCGCGGTGGCGGTGAACGTCCACGGGCGCAGCGCGCCCAGGGCGCGACCGAGGATGTCGAACAGGGCGTAGGCGACGTGGACGCTGCAGGCGGCGTCGACGTAGAGCGGCTGCTGGAGCTCGAACAGGCGGCGGGCGGTGGCGATGAACTCGCGTACTGGGTCAAGGTGGACGTACAGGGTGTTCACGTGGTGGACGGCGGGCGCGGCGCGTGCGGTGCGCAGGCAGCGGGCGAGTTCGTCGGCGTGCATGGGGTGTTCCTGCAGCACGTGCACGCCGCGGGCGAGCAGGGCAGTGGCGAGTTCGGTGCCCTCGCCGCCGACGACTCCGGACCGTACGACCACGCAGGCCAGGTCGGCGAGCTCGGGCACCTGGTCGGGGTCGGTGATCAGCGGCACTCCATGCTGCTCGGCGTACGCGGCGGAGCGGGCGCCGCCGCGGGCGAGGATGCCGGTCAGCTTCATGGGGCCCTCCCGCAGGGCCGACAGGTAGATCTGGCCGAACTTGGTCCCGCACACCACGACCCGCTTCACAGCGCGCCCTCCTCGAACGCCGGCGCCGTCAGGTCGATGGGCGCCAGCCCATCGGTGATCTCGATCGCCGCCACGGCGTCCAGTTCGGCCGGCATCCGCGCCGGGTCGAGCACGGCGTCGGCGTGGTGAACCCCCGGTGGGATGCCGCCCTCCAGCACGGCCGTGGTCGCGTGGGCGACGACGGCGGCGGTGAGCGCGTAGGAGTCGGCGGTGCGCAGTGCGAGCGTCCGGGTGCCCTGCGGGCTGCTGAGCTGGAAGAGCAGGACGTAGTACGGGGTGCGTCCGGCTAACTCGAGCTCGGCGGCGCGGGCGAGGCCGGCGGCGCCGGTGAGGTCGGCGGCACCGGTGGGGTTGGCGGAGGAGGCCGCGGTGGCGGCGGTGGCGAGGATGCGGTCGCCGGTGATGACGTTGTACCAGCGGGCCTCCGCCAGCCCGAGATCGCCGGCCACCCGCTCCGCCTCGGCGCTCAGGTAGGGGTAGGCGGTGACAGGTCCGGGGAAGTACGGCAGCTCGACGTCATGGGCGGGGGTCAGGGCCCGGGCGACCCTGCCGCCGCCGCGCCACGCGGCCAGCGCGGCCCCTTGCTCCTCCTGACCGACGAGCATGATGTCGCCCGCGGCCGCGGGGGTCAGCCGGTCCAGACCGCCGGTGTAGACGTCGAGCCGGAGCGGCCCGCTGTCCGAGCCGGCGAGCGCGGCGAGATGACGCGGCAGCAAGCCGGTCAGCCCGGGCAACATGCCCGCCTCCACCACCGCCACCCATCCATCCGCAACGCCGTTACCGGTCGCCGTCCCTCCAGGGCCCAGTTCGGGGAAAGCGGCCGGGTTGCCTGCCGCGTCCACGTAGTCGGCGCCCGCGGCTCGGGCGGCTCGGGCCACTCGGTCGTGGAGCAGGTAGGAAGGGCCCGCGCAGTTGACGATGACGCGGCAGCCGCGGCAGAACCGGGCCAGGGAGGCCGCGTCGTCGGCGTCCACCTGCCAGGCCTCGCCCTGCCCGCCCAGCGCGTCGCGGACGAAGCGGCGCGCCGCGGCGCCGTCCCGGCCGCCGACGCGGACGTCCCGGCCGGTGAGCAGCCGGGCTGTGGTGCTGCCGACCGCGCCGTAACCGCCGAGGATGCCGATCATGCGCGGACCCCGGTGATCAGGCCGGCCACGCCTGGGGCGCGCGCCTGGTCGAGGCAGCTGAAGTGGTCGCCCTCGATGTCGTGCACGGTGAGCAGGCCCAGGCAGAGGTCGCGCCAGAAGCCGGTCATGTCGTCCTGCAGGGTCGGGACGAGGTTGGTGACGCCGCGCTGGCGCAGGAACGTGATGTCCCCCGCGTACGGCTCGGGGTCGTAGCAGGTGACGGCGGTAAAGCTCTGCTTGAACACCCGGTAGGCGAGATCGACCCGCTCGGCCGGCTGGCCGAGGCCGCTGGCGAGCGCCGCGAGCCGTTGCACCGGCGGGGTGGCGGCCAGCGCGGTGAAGCGGCGGCCGATCTCCGCCAGGCCGTGGTCGCCGCTGCCGGCGAGCGCGGCCAGGCTGCCTTCGCGTACCTGCCCGGGCGACGAGTCCAGAACGGCGTGCAGGGCTCTGGCCAGGTCCTCGCCGGGGTAGCCGAGCCGGGCCGGGTCGAGGCCGCAGGCCTGGGCGAAGCCGTACTCCAGCATGAGCTGGTCGTCGATCCGGTACGGGAAGCGTGCGCTGCTGATGACGGTGAGCTCGGCGACGACCGCGCCGCTCTCGGTGAGCCGGCGGGCGACCTCGGTGGCGATCAGCCCGCCCATGCAGTATCCGATGACGTGGTAGCTGGTCGCGCGTTCCTGGAGCAGGAGCCGGGCGTAGGAGCCGGCCAGCGCGTCCACCGCCTCCTCGGGCGCCAGCTCCAGGTAGCGCTGGGCATCGTTGATCGCCAGGCCGAGCAGCGGCGAGCCGGACAGCTCCGGTACGAGCGCCCGGTAGGGGGTCAGGGTGCCGGTGCCGTCGTGGAGCAGCACCCGCGCCGGGCCGTCGCCGCCGGCCAGGCGGATCAGCGGGCCGGCGGGGGCGGCGGGCCGGCCGCGTTCGCGGTCGTCGCGGGCCTGGCGGAGATGGGCGGCCAGCGCAGCGACGGTGGGCTGGTTGACGATCTGGCGGACCAGGCTGTCCCAGTAGAGGTCGTGTGCCTCGGGCAGGTCCTCACGGATCCGCCCGGCGAGCCGGGTGACCAGCAGTGAGTCGCCGCCCAGCGCGAAGAAGTCCTGGTCCCTGCCGATCCGCGGCAGGCCGAGAAGGTCGGCCCAGAGCGTGGCGAGCCGCCGTTCGAGGTCGTCTCGCGGTTCCTCGCCGGCCGCCACGCTCTCGCCGGCCGTACGGGGCAGCAGGGAACGCAGTTCCGCCCGATCGATCTTGCCGTTGTCGGTCAGCGGCAGCCGGTCCACCACCTGGACGTGGGCCGGGATCATGTAGTCGGGCAGCCGTTCGGCGAGGAACGCCCGCAGCCCGGCGAGGTCGAGGCGTTCCCGGTCGGCGGGGAAGCGGGCGGCGAAGACGCACTGCCCGAGCGAGGCCAGCGGATCGGCCGGCTCCGGCAGGCAGGCCAGGGTGCGGGCGCCGGCCGCCTCCAGCAGGTCGAGCCACTCCTCCCGGGCGACGAACGTACGGTCGCGGCCCTGCCGCACGTCGGCGTAGTCGTGCGGGTTCATCAGGAACTCCATCGAGCTCATGATCTGCACGTGCTCGCGGGTGGTCTCGATGAACACCAGCCAGCCCCCGGGCGCGAGCAGCTCGCGGAACCTGGCCAGCACGGCGGCGGCGTCGTGGGAGTTGTGCAGGACGTTGGCGCACAGGATGACGTCGAAGGAGTTGGGCTCGTAGCCCTGGGCGCGGTAGTCGGCGTTGATGTCGAACAGGCCGTACCGCACCCACGGATGGCCGGCGAAGCGTTCGGCCGCCTGGTCGAGGAAGAACTTCGACAGGTCGGTGAACAGGTAGTCGACGTGGTGTCCGGCCAGCTCGGGGATCAGCTCGGCGCTGGTGCCGCCCACGCCCGCGCCGGCCTCCAGGACGCGGAGCGGCCCGCCGGTGTGCTGCTCGGCGACGCGGCCCAGCACGGCGCGCACGATGCGGTTGACGTACCTGCTGAGGACGTTGTCCTTGTACGCGCCTTCGGCGGTCTCCAGCTCGCCCTCGGGGAACAGCAGCGCGCGGGCGTCGAGCTCGCCACGCATCAGCTCGGGCAGGTGCGTGGTGCTGACCCGCAGGAAGCTGATCAGCTCGGCTCCGTAGTCGAGCCCGTCGGCGAGGCTCTCGACCCGCGCCCAGAGCCGCTCCACGCCGGCGCTTCCGCGCAGGTTCCGGTACCGGCCCGCGGCGTCGCGGTCGAGCAGCCCGCGCTCGTGCAGCGCGGTGAGCCAGCGCCGGATCAGCCGGTGGTGGCCGGGCGCGACCCGCGCGGTGTCCAGCATCTCCGCCAGGTCGTGTGCGCTGTCCGCGCCGGTGAACAGCCCGCCCGTACGCAGCGCCGCCGCCATCGAGGTGAGCGCGATCTCGTCGAGAGTCTCGGCGACCGCCACCACGCGCGGCAGGTCGACGCCGTTGATGGCCGCGCGGGCCGCCGCCTGGGCTGCGGCGGCGACGTCGGGCGCGTCGTCCTGGTCTTCTTCCTTCTGCACGGCCTGCGCGAAGCCGATGAGGCGGCGTTCGAGCGCCCGGTCGCCGTCGACGATCACGGCGCCGGCCGCGACCGCCGGGTGCGCCTGCAGCGCGGTCTCCACCTCGGCCAGCTCGATCCGATGGCCGCGGATCTTGACCTGCGAGTCCTCCCTGCCGAGGAACTCGATGACGCCGCCGGGCCGGTAGCGGCCGAGGTCGCCGGTGCGGTAGAGGCGTTCGCCGGCGTGCTCGGCGAAGCGCTCGGCGGTCTTGGCCGCGTCGCCGAGGTAGCCGATCGCCACGCCGGCGCCGCCGATGTGCAGCTCTCCCGGCACCCAGTCGGGGCAGGGCCGCCCGGCGGCGTCGAGCACATGGAAGGTCTGGTTGGCCAGCGGCGTGCCGTACGGGACGCTCACCCAGCCGGGCAGCGGTTCCTCGACGCGGTGGTGGATGGACCAGATCGCGGCCTCCGTCGCCCCGCCCAGGCTGATCACGTCCAGCCCGGGGATCCGGCGGCGGATCTGGCCGGGCAGCGCCACCGGGATCCAGTCGCCCGACAGCATCGCCAGCCGCAGCGCGGTCAGCTCCGCCCGGGGCTCGGCGTCCAGGTAGTGCTGGAGCATCTGGAGCTGCGCGGGCACCGAGTTCCACACCGTGACCCCGTGCTCGGCGGCGAGCTCGGCCCAGTGGGCGGGATCTCCCCTGCGGGCCGGGCCGGGCAGCACGAGGGCGGCGCCGGTGGCGAGCGTTCCGAAGACGTCGTAGACCGACAGGTCGAATCCGAGGTTGGCCAGTCCGAGCACGCGGTCATCCGCGCCGATCTCGAAGCGGGCGTTGATGTCGTCGATGGTGTTGCGGGCGGCCCGGTGGGAGATCATCACGCCTTTGGGCACGCCGGTCGAGCCCGAGGTGTAGATGACGTACGCCAGGTCGTCGGGATGCCGCAGGGCCGATGGGACCTGCGCTGCCGGTGGGAGCGTGTCGACCGCGATCCAGCCGTCCTCGGCGCGCCAGGACTGCGTGAGGACCAGGCGGGCCGAGGCGTCGGCGAGGATGTGGTCGCGCCGCGCCGGCGGCTGCCCGGTGTCCACGGGGAGGTACGCGCCGCCGGCCAGCAGCGTGCCGAGCACGGCCACGACCTGTTCGACGCCCTTGTCCATGACCACGGCGACGATCTCGCCCGGCGTGTGCCCCGCCTCGTGCAGCGCGTGCGCCACCGCCATCGCGCGGTCCAGCAGTTCGCCGTACGTGATCGCGCCTGCTTCGCTGATGACGGCAGTGCGTTCCGGCGCGCGGCGGGCCTGGGCCACCACCTCGTCGTGCAGCAACCCGTCGGGGAGCGGCGCGGCGGTGGCGTTGACCAGGGCCCGGCGGCGCGCCTGCGGGCCGGGAAGCGGGACGGGAGACGCCGACGCCCACGTCTCGCCGACGGTCAGGTCACGCAGGAGCGCAGTGAAGGCGGCGAACATGTCGTCCACGAGCCCATCGGGGAACACTCCCGCGCGCACGTCCCAGTTGACCAGCAGCGCGCCGCGGTGTTCCTTGATCTGGCAGTCGATCCACACCTGGGGCGTCTGGCTGATGCCGTACTCGGGCGTCCCGTGCTCGGCGTCGTCCTGGCCGAGGCCGACGGCGCTGGTGAACACCACCGGCATCAGCGCGGCGTCGCGGCCGCGCCGGCGGGCCAGCTCGCGGATGACCTCGACGCCGCCGTGGCGGCGGTGCTCCATGTCGGCGAAGAGCTGCCTGCCGATGGCGCGGGCGCGGTCGGCGAAGGGGGCGGCCGGCGTGGTGTCGACGGCGAGCAGGTTGAGCGTGGTGAAGTCGCCCACGACCCGGTCGATCTGGGGGTGCAGCGGCGGACGGTCGAGCAGCGTCAGGTTGAGCGTGAACCTCGGCCTGCGGCTCCACCGCCCGATGACCTCGGCGTAGGCGGCCAGCACGGCCTGCGACGGCGTGGTGCCGGCCGCGGCGGCCCGTTCCCGCAGCCGCGCCCACTCCTCCGGCTCCACCCTGCTCTCCCAGCGTTCGAACCGCGGGTCCGCGTCCTGGCCGAGCGCGGGCAGCTCGGGCGCGGGCGGCAGGTCGTCCATCCGTGCCTGCCAGTAGGCGCGGTCCCGGTCGTACCGGCCGCTCTCGCGCTGCGCGCGCAGGGCCAGCACGCAGTCACGGAAGCTCACCGGTACCGGCGGCAGGTCCGCGCCGGGGTCGTCGTGCAGCAGATGCAGCTCGGCGAGCAGGAGCTGGATGCTGACGTAGTCGGCGATCAGCAGGTCGATCGAGGCGTGCAGGAGCGCGCCCCGGTCGGTGCGGGAGATCCGCAGCTCGAACAGCGGCCAGGCGCCCGCCGGGTAGACCGTGTGCGCCATCTCCTCGCGGATGGCGGCGAGCCGCTCCTCCGGGTCGGCGCCGCGGAGGTCGGCCACGTGTACCTCGTAGCCGGGGACCTCGGCCAGCACCTCTTGGTGGCCGTCGGGATGGATCACGGCGCGGAGCATGTCGTGGCGGCCGATCAGGGTGCGCCAGGCGGCTTGGACCCGCTCCGGGTCGAGTCTGGGGAAGGCGACCTCGACGTAGCCGTGGCAGGCGACCCCTCCGTAGCCGAAGGCGTCGTTGCGGCCGAGCAGGTAGGCCTGCTGGACGTCGGTCAGCGGGAACGGGTCGAGGCGGCGGGCGGGGTCCGGGCGCACGGTCTCGGCCGCGGACTCGCGGCGCAGGTGCGCGATGATCTCAGGCTTGGCGCCGACCAGTGCCGCGCGCCGTTCCTCGGTCAGGGCTCCGCTGGGCGCGCGGAAGCGGAGGCTGCCGTCGTCCTCCCACAGCCGGATGCCTGCCGCCTCCATGTCGGCGATCAGCTCTCGTACGGCTGGTGCCTGGGTCATAGCACGCCTTCCTCCGTCAGGCCGATCGCCTCGGCGCAGTCCGCGATGGTGGGGGTGGTGAAGAAGCGGCGCAGCGACAGCTCGACGCCGAGCCGCCGCCGGGCCAGCTCGGCGAAGCGGGTGGCGAGCAAGGAGTCGCCGCCCAAAGCGAAGAAGCTCTGGCCGCGGCCCGGGGGCGGGATCTCCAGGAGTTCGGCCCAGAGGTCGGCGAGTTGTTGTTCCAGGCCTGGGCGTGGGGGGTCGTCGTCGTCCGGCAACGGGTCCGGTTGTGCGGCCAGTGCGCTTCTGTCGATCTTGCCGTTGGCGGTGAGGGGCAGGTGGTCCAGGGTGGTGATCGTGGGTGGGATCGCGTAGCCGGGCAGGCGGTCGGCCAGGAAGGACCGTAGTTTGTCCAGGTCCACGTCGTGCGGGGTGACGAAGGCGGCCAGCCTGCGTTGCCGCCGGTCGCCGACTGCCAGGGCGACTGCCCGGGTGACATGGGGGTGGGCCTCGAGTGCGGCCTCGATCTCGCCCAGTTCGATGCGGTGACCCCGGATCTTGACCTGGTGGTCGGCCCGGCCCAGGAACTCCAGCGTGCCGTCCGGCCAGTAGCGGCCCAGATCGCCGGTGCGATACCAGCCATCGACGAACTTCGCCGCCGTGGTCTCCGGATCGCCCCGGTAGCCCTTGGCGACCCCGGCACCGCCGATCCACAACTCCCCCGGAACCCAGTCCGGGCAGTCCCTTCCTCGCCCGTCCACCACCCGGTAGCGCTGGTTACGCAGAGGGAAACCGTAGGGGATGGACGTCCAGTGTGAGGGCACGCGATCTACTTCGAAGGCGTTGGACCAGATCGCCGCCTCCGTCGCACCACCCAACGCCACCAGCCGCCCCGACAACCGGGCCCGCAAATCCAGGCCCACCCAATCGCCCGACACCAACGCCAGACGCAACGGCGGCTCCGCCACGGTCAACAGCATGTCCAGCAGCGTCGGCACACTGTTCCAGACCGTCACCCCATGCGCCGCACACAACTCCGCCCAACGCTGGGCGTCACGCCGCTCGCCTTCCTCGGGCAACACCAGCGCGCCACCCACCGACAACAGCCCGAAGATGTCGAACACCGACAGATCGAAATCCAGCGCCGAGACCGCCAGCACCCGATCATCCGGGCCGATCCCGAAACGCTCGTTGATGTCCACGACCGTGTTCAGCGCCGCCCCATGACAGACCTCCACACCCTTCGGCTCCCCGGTCGAACCCGACGTGAAGATCACATAAGCCGACATATCCGGCGACACCGCCACCGGCCCCGCCAACGGCCGCCCCGCCCTCGGCAGCTCCGTCAGCACCTGCCGGACACCGGCCCGCAACAGAATGCGCTCACGCCGGGCAGCCGGTTGATCCACCCCGACCGGGACATACACACCCCCGGCCGCCAAGATCCCCAGCACAGCGGCGATCTGATCCGGCCCCTTGGGCAACACCACACCCACCGCATCACCAGGCGCAATCTCCAGACAGCCCGCCACCTCAAGCGCCTGATCCGCGAGCTCCCCATACGACACCATGCGATCACCGGCGATCAACGCCACACGACCCGGCTCACGCCCCGCCCACGCGAAGAACCCCTCGTGAAGCACTCCCTCCGGCAACGGCCCTCGCGTATCGTTCACCCGCCCACGCACCACCGCCTGACCGGACGGCAGTGGGACCGGAGGAGCAGCCGCCCAGTGCCCCAGGGCCAGCCAGTCCAGCAACCGCTCGTACGCCTCGAACATCGCGTCCAGCACCCCGGGCGCGAACAGCTCCTCCACCGCGTCCCACCGGACCAGGAGTTCGCCGTCCACCTCCCCCACCTGACTGTCCAGCCAGACCTGCGGGGTCTGTGACACGCCCCAGACGGGTTCGGCGAACGAGAGGCTGTACGCGCCCTCGCCGGTGACGCCGAGCGTGCTGGTGAACACCACCGGCATGGTCATCTCGATCGCGGCCGACCGCCTGGCCAGCTCGCGCATCACCCAGACCGCCGAGACCTCGCCGTGCTCCAGGCCGTTCCACACCTCTCCCTGCAGCCGGCGCGCGCTGTCCAGCCAGGTGCCGCCCGGGCGGTAGCCGACGAGCAGGAGCGAGGTGAAGTCGCCGAGCACGCGGTGGATGTCGGGATGGACCTCGCGCCGGTCGAACAGCGTGAGGTTGAGCGTCAGCGCCTCCTGGGCGCTCCACCTGCTCAGGACCTCACCGAAGGCGCTCGCCAGCACCGTGGCGGGGGTCAGCTCGTACTGCCGGGCCACCTCGGTGATGGCGCGCCACCGTTCGGCGGGCAGCCGGAGCTCGCGGCGGGCGAACCGCGGCCGGCCGATCATGGCGGGGTCGACACGGAGCGGCAACTGGGGGGCGGGCGGCAGCTCGGGCAGCCTGTCGGCCCAGTAGGCCTGTGCGGTTTCGAAGACGGCGGGATCGGGGTTCTGCGCGAGCACGTAGTCGCGGAACGACACCTCGATCGGAGGGAGGACGGTGGTGGGGTCGTGGTAGAGCTGGTCGAGTTCGGCAAGGAAGATCATCATGCTCAGCGCGTCGACGATGATGTTGTCGAAGCTGATGCCGAGCCGTACGCGGCCGTCGTGGCGGACGGCCCGCGCGTCGAACAGCGGCCAGGTGGACACGTCGAGCACTTGGTGCGACATCTGCTCACGCAACTGCTCGACGCTGTCGGCGGCGGCGATGGTGAAGCGCGGGACCTCGGGCAGGATGCGCTGGAGCCCGTCGGGGTCGAAGACCGCGCGCAGCATCTCGTGGCGCTTGATCAGCAGGTTCCAGGCCGTTTCCAGCCGGTCGAGGTCGATGTCGCCGTCGAACTCGGTGTAGAAGTGGCAGCCGACGCCGCCCAGCGTGAAGTGCTCGGCCCGGCCGAGCCAGTAGGCCCGCTGCACCTCCGTGGGCGGGAACGGGTCATGCCGGTGCTCGATGTCCGGCGTCAGCGCAGGGGCGGGCGGGGCCGCCTGTCCAACGGTGAAGGTGGCCGCGAAGTCGGCCAGCACCGGCGTCTGGAACAGCAGGCTGAGCTTGGCGTCGGAAACGCCTTCCGCGCGTAGCCGGGCGATCATGCGGGTGGCGAGCAGGGAGTCGCCGCCGAGGGTGAAGAAGTTGTCCGTGCGTTGTACGGCCGGGAGGTCGAGCAGGTCGGCCCAGATGGTGGCGAGCACGGTCTCGGCCGTGCCGATGGGCGGCTCGTGTGCGGTGCTTTCCGGGATGTCGGCGACGAGGGCGGCGAGCGCGCTTCTGTCGATCTTGCCGTTGGCGGTGAGGGGCAGGTGGTCCAGGGTGGTGATCGTGGGTGGGATCGCGTAGCCGGGCAGGCGGTCGGCCAGGAAGGACCGTAGTTTGTCCAGGTCCACGTCGTGCGGGGTGACGAAGGCGGCCAGCCTGCGTTGCCGCCGGTCGCCGACTGCCAGGGCGACTGCCCGGGTGACATGGGGGTGGGCCTCGAGTGCGGCCTCGATCTCGCCCAGTTCGATGCGGTGACCCCGGATCTTGACCTGGTGGTCGGCCCGGCCCAGGAACTCCAGCGTGCCGTCCGGCCAGTAGCGGCCCAGATCGCCGGTGCGATACCAGCCATCGACGAACTTCGCCGCCGTGGTCTCCGGATCGCCCCGGTAGCCCTTGGCGACCCCGGCACCGCCGATCCACAACTCCCCCGGAACCCAGTCCGGGCAGTCCCTTCCTCGCCCGTCCACCACCCGGTAGCGCTGGTTACGCAGAGGGAAACCGTAGGGGATGGACGTCCAGTGTGAGGGCACGCGATCTACTTCGAAGGCGTTGGACCAGATCGCCGCCTCCGTCGCACCACCCAACGCCACCAGCCGCCCCGACAACCGGGCCCGCAAATCCAGGCCCACCCAATCGCCCGACACCAACGCCAGACGCAACGGCGGCTCCGCCACGGTCAACAGCATGTCCAGCAGCGTCGGCACACTGTTCCAGACCGTCACCCCATGCGCCGCACACAACTCCGCCCAACGCTGGGCGTCACGCCGCTCGCCTTCCTCGGGCAACACCAGCGCGCCACCCACCGACAACAGCCCGAAGATGTCGAACACCGACAGATCGAAATCCAGCGCCGAGACCGCCAGCACCCGATCATCCGGGCCGATCCCGAAACGCTCGTTGATGTCCACGACCGTGTTCAGCGCCGCCCCATGACAGACCTCCACACCCTTCGGCTCCCCGGTCGAACCCGACGTGAAGATCACATAAGCCGACATATCCGGCGACACCGCCACCGGCCCCGCCAACGGCCGCCCCGCCCTCGGCAGCTCCGTCAGCACCTGCCGGACACCGGCCCGCAACAGAATGCGCTCACGCCGGGCAGCCGGTTGATCCACCCCGACCGGGACATACACACCCCCGGCCGCCAAGATCCCCAGCACAGCGGCGATCTGATCCGGCCCCTTGGGCAACACCACACCCACCGCATCACCAGGCGCAATCTCCAGACAGCCCGCCACCTCAAGCGCCTGATCCGCGAGCTCCCCATACGACACCATGCGATCACCGGCGATCAACGCCACACGACCCGGCTCACGCCCCGCCCACGCGAAGAACCCCTCGTGAAGCACTCCCTCCGGCAACGGCCCTCGCGTATCGTTCACCCGCCCACGCACCACCGCCTGGCTGTCAGGCAGCCGCACCGGAGCGGCGACCGACCAGTCCCCCTCCGCCAGCCACTCCAACAACCCCCCGTACACCTCGAACATCGCGTCCAGCACCCCGGGCGCGAACAGCTCCTCCACCGCGTCCCAAGCCAGATGGAGCCCCTGGTCGTACTCGTTGATCTGGTGGTCGAGCCAGACCTGCGGGGTCTGCGTGATCATCCACCCGGGCGCGCCGAAGGCCTCGCGTACCTCGGGGGCGATCAGGTCGGTGCCCAGGTTGCAGGCGAACACCACTGGAGCTCCAGTGTGCTCCCCGTTGCGGGCGAGGTCCCGCAGCACGTCGACGCCGGAATATCCGGTGTGCCGGGCGTCGGCGCGGAAGCGGGCCTGCAGGGCGCGGGCGCGGTCGGCGAACGGCTGCTGCTCCGACAGGTCGGCGGCCAGCAGGATCAGGTTGGTGAAGTCGGCGACCAGGTGGGCCACGTCGGGATGGACGGTGTCGTCCCGGTCGAACAGCGGCAGGTTGAGCAGGAAGCGCGACTCGCCGCTCCAGGCCGCGAGCACCTCGCTGTAGGCGGCGGCCAGCACCATCGCCGGAGTCAGCCCGTACGCGCGTGCCCGCTCCTGGATGCGCCGCCACGAGTCCACGGGCAGCCACCGCTCGCGGCGGACGAACCTGGGCCGGGTGATCCGGCCAGGTTCCACGGCGAGGGGCAGCTGGAGCGCGCCGGGCAGCTCGTCCAGCCTGGCGCGCCAGTACTCCTGGTCACGGGCGCGCCGCGCCGCGCGTTCGGCCTGGCGGGCGGCCAAGTAGCGGGGGAACGAGTAGGACAGGCTGGGAAGCGGCCGGCCGAGGTAGAGCTGGGCCAGATCCTTCAGCAGGATCTGCAGGCCGAGCACATCGGCGACCAGGAAGTCCACCTCGAAATGCACCCTTGTGCGCCCGCCGGGCAGCAGCGACAGCTGAACGTCGAACACCTCGCCCTTGGAGGCGTCGAAGCGGCGGTGCGAGAGCCGTTCCCTGAGGCTCGAGGCGGCGTCCTCGCCGAGCTCCGACAGGTCGTGGACGGTCAGGCCCGGCCAGGGGCTGGTGTCCATGATCTGCTGGGTGCCGTCGTCGTGGAAGATCGCGCGCAGCATGCCGTGCCGCTCGATCAGCGCGCGGACGGCCTGCTCCAGCTTGGCGGGGTCGATGCCCGGGCCGTCGAACTCCAGGTAGGCGTGGCAGCCTACGCCCCCGATGACCTGTCCGTCGCCCCGCCCGATCCAGTAGGCCAGCTGGACCGGGGTGAGCGGGAACGGCGCCGCCTCGTCCACGGCCGGCTCCGGCTCCGTGGGTACGTCGGCGCCGGACAGCCGCGAGCGGACCAGCGACCACCAGGCCGCGAGCGTGAACTCCGTCGCCAGCTCGGCGAACACGATGCGGGCTCCCGCGCGGCGCCACCGTCCGGCCAGTCTCATGGCACGCAGCGAGTCCAGGCCGAGGCTGATCAGGTCGGCGTCGTCCGTGACCGCGGCGGGGTCGAGATCGAGCTGGCCCGCGATGTCCGCGCGCATCGAGTCGAGCGTCGGTGGCGAGGCGGCGGGGCGGCCGGAACGCCGGGATGGCACGAACGAGACTTCGTCGACTTTGTCCAACACGAAAAGAACCCGCCTCTCCACTGCTGCCGCAGACTCACGTCGCTTCCGCGGCCGGGTGGGACCCGGCCGCGGACCTGTTGGCTTGGGAGCTCCGCTCCCTTGTCAGGCGTTGTCGAGGGCCGCCTGCAGCCTCCGGGCGAGCCCGGCCGGGGTCGGCTCCTCGAAGATGTCCTTGAGCTTGAGCCGGATCTTGGTCTCCCGCTTGATCTCCTGCAGCAGCTTGACCGCCAGCAGCGAGTGCCCGCCGAGCGCGAAGAAGTTGCTGGCCGGGCCGAGATCGTTGCGGCTGAGCATGGCCTTCCACAGCGCCACCAGGGAGTCGACCAGGGCGTCCCCGCTCTCGGCCGGGATGTCGGCCTCCTCGACGCCGGCCTGGGCGTCGCGCAGCTCCAGAGCCAGGCGGCGGAGTGCGGGGTAGTCGACCTTGTCGTTGCCGGTCATCGGGAAGGCGTCGATGGTCACGTACTCCTGCGGGGTCGCGGAGTACGGGAGTGACGCACTCGCGTGCTCCCACAGCTCCACGGTGACCTCGGGCCGTTCCGGCGCCACCACGAACGCCCACAGGACCGCGTCGGCGCTGGGGTCGCCGACGACCACGACCGCGGCGGCCCGAACGTCCGGGTGGGTCAGCAGCACGTTCTCGACCTCGGCGAGCTCGATCCGGTTGCCGCGTAGCTTGATCTGGCGGTCGAGCCTGCCGAGGATCTCCAGCTTGCCGTCGGACGTCCACTGCGCGAGGTCGCCCGTACGGTAGAACCGGCCGTACAGGGGGTGCTCGCCGAACCGCTCCGCGGTCAGCTCCGGACGGTCGTGGTAGCCGATGGCCACCCCGTCGCCGGCGATGCACAGCTCGCCGCGGACCCCGACCGGCAGCGGGCGGCCGTCGGGGGCGGACACGTACACCTTGGTGTTGGCGATCGGCACGCCCACGTCCACGCGGTCCGCGGCGGGGTCGATCCGGCCGGCGGTGGACCAGATCGTGGTCTCCGTGGGGCCGTACACGTTGTAGAGCTCGCACCCGGTCGCGGTCAGCCGCTTGGCCAGGACGGGCGGCATCGGCTCACCGCCGCAGAGCACGCGGCGGCCGGCCAGCAGGTCCGCGACCTGGTCGATGACCATGCGCCAGGTGGTCGGGGTGGCCTGAGCGACGGTGACGTCGTACCGTCGCAGGGCCTCGGCGAGCGGCTCGCCCTGAGTGCGCGCGTCGTCCGGCGCGACGGCCAGCCGCGCGCCCGTCGCCAGGGGCATGAACAGCTCCAGCATGGAGATGTCGAAGCTGAACGTGGTCAGCCACAGCACGGTGTCCTGCGGGCCCACCGCCAGCTGGTGCGCGAAGTGCGCGATCAGGTTGGCCAGGCTGAAGTGGTCGATCAGGGTCCCCTTTGGGAGCCCGGTGGAGCCGCTGGTGTAGATCAGGTACGCGCAGTCCTCCGGCCTGACGGTGAACGGCGCGACCGTCCCGGTGATCGGCGTCACCGAGTCGACGGGCACGAGCGGCAGCACCGTGCGGTCGCCGGAGACGGTGATCCCCTCGCCCGCGAGGACCACGGCGGCGCGCGCGTCGTCGAGCTGGTAGTCGAGGCGCTGCTGGGGGTGGTCGGGTTCGAGCGGCAGGTACGCCGCCCCGGCGAGCCACACGCCGAGCGCCGCCGCGGCCAGCTCGGGACCGCGCCGCGCGAGCAGCGCGACGACGTCGCCCCTGCTAACGCCGGCGGCCTCCAGAACGTCGCGGGTGGCCTCGGCGGCGGCCCACAGCCTGCGCAGGCCGACGCGGCGCTCGCCGTCGAGCACCGCGCCGCCGTCCTGTGGGAGATCGCCGTCTTCCTGGGGCGCGGCCGAGACCCGGCGGGCGATCCGCTCCAGCACGGTCGCGGGCGTCACGGTGCGTTCCGTGGCGTTGGCCATCTCGATGGCCGCCCGGTCCCGGTAGCACCAGACGAGGACGTCCGAGAGCGGCGTGTCGGATTCCTCCGCGAGCGTGACGAGCAGTTCGTCGAAGCGGGCCAGCATCAGCTCCACGTCGGCCCGGTCGAACACGTCCAGGCAGAACGCGGTCCTGATCTTGATGGCGTCCTGAGTGGACGTGACGAAGAACTCCAGGTCGAACTTACTGAAACCGTTCTCGATCACCAGCTGCTCGGCGCTCAGGCCGCCCAGCGTGAACGTGGAGGTGAGGTCGGCGGGGACGTAGTTGA
Source organism: Nonomuraea sp. 3N208 (assembly GCF_052245935.1). Lineage (NCBI taxonomy): Bacteria > Bacillati > Actinomycetota > Actinomycetes > Streptosporangiales > Streptosporangiaceae > Nonomuraea > Nonomuraea sp. 3N208. The sequence goes on from NZ_JBQQBR010000046.1 coordinate 89,686, forward strand.
AGGTGTGCCGGAACAGGTTGTTGCGCCAGCCGTCACGGGGCACGATCTCCAGGAGGTCGTCGACCGGATAGTCGGCGTGCGACATGGCCTCCATGAACGTGCGCCGGACGACCCGCGCGTACGTGCGGAAGCTGTTCGCCCAGTGCACCCGCGTACGCAGCGTGAGCACGTTGATGTGGTAGCCGATGCGCGTGGCGGCCTCGGGCGTCCGGACGCTGACCGGCGAGCCGACGGTGAGGTCGGGGCCCGCGCCGTGAGCGGCGAGCAGCACGCCGTAGGCGGCCAGGAGGACGACCGACTCGGGTGCCCGCAGGTCGCGCTGCATCTGCCGGGCCGCGTTGCGGGCGGCGGGCGACAGCTCCCAGTTGATCACATCGCCCACGAGGGAGGTCTGCGACGCCTCCGGCTGCTCGCACCACAAGTCCAGGTCGCCGGCGTGGAATCCGTCCAGCTTCTCGCGCCAGAACTCGCCGCTGACGGGCGCGGGCTCCGGCTCCTCCCACGCCGGTACGACGTCCTGGGGCGGCGACTCGCCCGACGTCAGGGCGTTGTAGAGCGCGACGAGCTCGTTCATCAGCAGCGCCGACGACAGGCCGTCGAAGATCGCGTGGTGGATGGCCAGGCAGTAGACCTCGCCCGCCTCCTCCTCCAGGACGGCGGCGCGGACCAGCACCCCGCCGTCCGGCTGGAACGGCCGCGCGACGAACTCCGTCAGCCACTCCCGCCCGGCGCCCGGGCCGCCTTCCTCGAACCGCAGCCCGGCCTCCTCGGGCGGCACGATCTCACGCGTCATCCCGTCGGTGTCGATGCGGAAGACCGTACGCAGGATCTCGTGGCGGCACATCAGGCGGTTGATCGCCTCCAGCATGAGGGGACGGCTCGCCCGGCCCGCCACGCTGAACGCCACGCCCAGGTTGTTGACCCCCGTACCGGGGACGAACTCCTCCAGCATCCACAGCGCCTGTTCCTTGCGGGTGGCGCGCTGGCTCAGCACTTGCTCCATGATCATCTCTCCAGCAGCTTGGTGACGGCCCGTGCGACATCGCCGGACGTGAGCAGCACGTCGTGACCCTCGGTGAACGTGAGCTCTTCGGCGACCACGTTGTCGCGTCCGGCTTCGCGCATGCGGTTGAGGCCGTTGCGCGGATTGGAGGAGGTCACCGCGGCGGCGCTCCGCCAGCCCTCCCAGGGGTCCAGGTGGTCGGCGTAGGTCAGGAAGGACAGGAAGGCGCCCAGCGTCTCCCACATCTCCTCGGAGTACTCGACGTCGAAACCGGCCCTTTCGAACGCGTTGTGGCCGACATCGCGGAAGGCCGCGTACAGCTGGGCCGCGTAGCCCTCCACCGTGATCCCCTCGACCTGCAGCAGCCGGTCCATGGTCTCCCGCGTCTGGGTTACGTCCTCCTCGCTGAGAATCGAGGAGAGGATTCCGAAGACCTTGCCGAACTGGAAATAGACGTTCTCCAGACTCGTGGGCTCCGGGTCGAACACGATGAGCTTGGGCGCCTTGCCCTGCAGCTCGGCCAGCAGGTCGACCAGCTCGGCCGCGTACACGGCGCCCACGCAGTAGCCCATGACCGCGTGCACCTTGCGACCGCTCTCCTTGATGGGCTCGATCCAGGAACGGACATAGGCGGCTCCGTCAACGTCGGAGCCGGGCGCCACGGCGGGCGGGTGCACGTGCCAGAAAGTCGCGTCGTAGTTCAGATTCCGCACCAGATCGGGGAAGCCGGCCTCCGCCCGGCCGGTCTCGGTGAAGTCCACGCAGAGCACCAGGTCCGCCGAGTCGGATTCGTTGAGCGTCGTCCAAGTGGTTACCAGGGTCATAATCATTCCTTTGATCGGCGTTCTGCCTAGGAACTCCCGCCCTCGAGGGCGAGCTGAATCAGGAGGTCGGTGTCCATGGTGTCGATCTCCTCGGTCCTGCCGTTCATCTCTCCGTCCTCGTCCGGGGCGGCCAGGCTGAACAGGCTTTCCAGCAGCCCGGCCGCACGCAGCCGGGAGATCGGGATGGTGGTCAGGAGCCGGCGTACCTCGGTGTCGCTGCGGGACACGTCGGCCGCCGCGGCCGCGGCGGCCGGGAAGAGCTGCTCCAGTACGAAACGCGTCAGGTCGTGGGGAGTCGGGTAGTCGAAGATGAGCGTGGCCGGGAGCCGCAGCCCGGTGGCCGCGTTGAGCTGGTTGCGGAGCTCGACCGCGGTCAGGGAGTCGAAGCCGAGGTCCTGGAAGAGGCGCCGCGACTCGATCGCCGACTCGTCGGCGAACCCGAGCACGGCGGCCACCTGGCCCTTGACCAGGTCGGACAGCGCGGCCTGCCGCTGGTCCTGGTCCATCACGGCGAGCCGTTCCGCCAGCCCCTGAATGGGGCGGCCGCGGCGAACCTTGGTCCGTGTCTGAGCGAATCGTGCGGGGATCAGCACGGCCCGGTCGGACGATACAGCGGTGTCGAACAGGGCCAGCCCGTCCTCGACGGACAGCGGCTGAACGCCCGCGCGCTC
>NZ_JBQQBR010000047.1:0-90897 GCF_052245935.1 Nonomuraea sp. 3N208
TTACGGCGGTTATGGCGGGAAGGAAACACCCGGTTACATTCCGAACCCGGAAGTTAAGCTTCCCCGCGCCGATGGTACTGCACTCGGGAGGGTGTGGGAGAGTAGGTCACCGCCGGACAATCTTTGAATAGAGAAAGGCCCCCGACCAGCACGGTCGGGGGCCTTTCTTTTTTATTGTCGCAAAGCCAGTCGCTTATCGTTCAGAAGTGACCGGCGATGTACCTGTCCCGGTCCGTCCGGGTTGTGGAGGGACCATTTCCGAGCCGGGCGAAGCCGGCCTTTTCAATGACCTCATGCGGGTCGGCGGGCAGCACTAGCCGCCGAGGGCCGTGCCGTCCTCTGGCCCAGGTGCCGGCGCATGAGGGATAACGTGCCCTCCGATGCCGCCGTCGCTCCGGGTTCCCGGTTGCGCTCATGCAGGAAGACTATGGCGCGCGAGTCGGGGACGGCTTGTGGTAACGGAAATGACGCGCAGTGTCGCGTTGCGTAAGCGACGGGCGAAAAGGTGGGATAGCCAAGCTTGCTGGTTCGTCCGCCACTCGCCGCCGGAAGGGCGCAGTGCGCTGCCCCAGACCGGGAGCGTGAGTTCGGGCGTGGAAACCTGCGCAAACGGGGCCGGAAGGTGAATCGCCAAGCAACAGCGCCCCGATCAGGCGCAGAGCCGTATGGCTGGAACGGTGGAAATCCTACGGATTCATCCGTAGGGAGCGCTTCCAGTCGTGAATGCGGAGCGACATGGTGACGCGGTCTTGGCTCGCGAGCGTTTGTGGCCCAGCCGATTCATCGGCTTGAGTCGGGCTCGTGGACGTTCTCCGGCTTGCTAGGCTGGAGGAACCGGGCCACCCCACGGGTGGCCTTCGTCGCGTAAGGCCCGAGGACGGGCGGCGACCAGCCGCGGTGGACCGTCGTTGTGAGTCCGCTGGGTGAGCCCAACGAAATGGACCAGAAGTGAACAGAGATAACGGATCGGACGGCGGACAGCGCGGGCCCGGCGACCATGAGGACAGGCCCTCTGGTGAGGGTGGCAGGAGCGGCGGGTACGGCTCTCGCGGGCGAGACTCCGGCGGTGGCAACCGACCGTTCCGTTCCGATGACAGAGGACGTTCCTACGGCCGCGAGGACAGAAGCTCGCGGCGGGACGAGGGCTCTCGGGACGACCGGGGCCCGCGCCGTGAGGGCGGATACGGCGACCGCCGCGAGGGCGGTCGATTCGGCGACCGTGGCGAGAGCGGCGGTCGGTACGGGGATCGGGGCGCCAGGCGCGAGGGCGGGTTCCGTGACGACCGCGGACCCCGTCGTGAGGGTTCTGAGCAAGGATCCCGCGGGGATGAGCGCCGCACCTACCGTGACAGGGACGACCGTGGCGGGCGGCGTGAGGGCGATGAGCGGCGTTCGTTCCGGGATCGGGATGACCGTGGGGCGCGTCGTGAGGGCGGTTCCGGCGAGCGCCGTGAGGGCGGCTTCCGTGACGACCGTGGTCCACGGCGCGAAGGCGGGTTCCGCGATGATCGGGGTCCGCGGCGTGAGGGCGGTTATGGCGATCGCGGTCCGCGGCGCGAGGGCGGGTTCCGCGATGATCGGGGTCCGCGGCGTGAGGGCGGTTATGGCGATCGCGGTCCGCGGCGCGAGGGCGGATACGCAGATCGCGGCCCCAGGGGCGAAGGCGGCGGCCGCACCGACCGTGGCGGGCGGCCTGAGGGCGATGAGCGGCGTTCGTTCCGGGATCGGGACGATCGTGGGGTGCGTCGTGAGGGCGGTTCCGGCGAGCGCCGTGAGGGCGGCTTCGGCGACCGGCGCGAAGGCGGCGGCTTCGGCGATCGTGGTCCACGCAAGAGCGGTGGTTTCCGTGACGACCGGGGGCCGCGCCGTGAGGGCGGTTACGGCGACCGAGGGCCGCGGCGCGAGGGCGGCTTCCGTGATGACCGCGGGGGCCGTCGCGACGGTGGGTTCCGCGAGGATCGGGGTCCCCGTAGCGAGGGCGGGTTCCGCGATGATCGGGGTCCTCGTCGTGAGGGTGGATACGCGGATCGCGGCCCTCGGCGTGAGGGCGGGTTCCGTGATGATCGGGGTCCTCGTCGTGAGGGCGGGTTCCGTGATGATCGGGGTCCTCGGCGCGAGGGTGGGTCCCCTGAGGATCGGGGTCCTCGTCGTGAGGGTGGCTTCCGTGACGATCGGGGTCCTCGTCGTGACAGCGGGTTCCGCGATGATCGGGGTCCTCGTCGTGAGGGTGGATACGCGGATCGCGGCCCTCGTCGTGAGGGTGGGTCCCCTGAGGATCGGGGTCCTCGTCGTGAAGGCGGGTTCCGCGATGATCGGGGTCCTCGTCGTGAGGGTGGATACGCGGATCGCGGCCCTCGTCGTGAGGGTGGGTTCCGTGACGACCGGGGTCCGCGCCGAGAGGGCGACCAGCGGCCGTCACGGCCGTTCTCACGGGACGACCGCGGCGGGCGCGAGGAGCGTTCCGGCGAGGGCGCCCGCGCCAGATACGGCAGGCCCGACCGGGAGAGCGAAGCGCCGCAGCGTGAGCGCTTGCCCGAGGTGGCGCCCGACATCACCGCGGACGAGCTGGACAAGGAAGTGCTCGAGGAGCTCCGCTCCCTGCCCGGAGACCTCGCCGACCTCGTCGGCCGGCACATGGTCGCCGCCGAGCGGGCGCTGGAGGACGACGACCCCGACCGGGCTCACGAGCACACGAAGGTGGCGCGCAGGTTCGCCGCGCGCATCGGTGTCGTCCGGGAGGCCGCAGGCATCGTCGCGTACCGCGCCGGGCATTTCTCCGAGGCGCTGAGTGATCTGCGGGCGGCGCGGAGGCTGACGGGGTCGGAGGCGTACCTGCCGGTCATGGCCGACTGCGAGCGCGGTCTCGGCCGTCCGGAGCGGGCCATCGACCTCGTACGTTCGCCGGAGGCCGAGCGCCTCGACCGGGCCGGGCGGATCGAGCTGACCATCGTCGAGTCCGGCGCCCGCCGTGACCTGGGCCAGCACGACGCCGCCGTGATCACCCTGCAGCGTCTGCCCGAACTGCGCGACCCGCAGCCGAAGCCCTGGTCGGCGCGGCTGGCGTTCGCTTACGCGGACGCACTGGCCGAGGCCGGGCACACGGAGGCAGCGACCGACTGGTTCGGCCGCGCGATGGCGTTCGACGAGGACGGCGAGACGGACGCCGCCGAGCGGTACGCCGAACTGACCGGCGCCGTCATCGAGGACGTCGAGGAAGACTTCGACGACGAGGACGACTTCGACGACGCAGGCGTGGCCGAGAGCGGGAACGCGGCCAAGGCGGACGAGGACGTGGACGACGCCGAGGCCCTCGCCGAAGCAGGCGACTTCCTGAACGAGGAGCCGGAGCCCGCCGATGCCCAAGGTGGGGAATCGGAGGACGCCGAGTCTGCCGAGGTCCTGGACGGCACGGAGTCTGCCGAGGTCGAGGACGGCGGAGAGTCTGCCCAGGTCGAGGACGGCACGGAGTCTGCCGAGGTCGAGAGCGGCGCAGAGTCTCCCGAGGTCGAGGACCGCACGGAGACTGAGGAGGTTCTGGACGGGCCGGATTCCGACGAGCAGAGCTCCGACGATTCCGGAGCCGAGCAGAGTGCCTCTCGCGCGGCGGCGCACGTGGAGACTCCAGGCATCGCGCCGGCGTTCATCGAGCCCGACTTCGGCGACAGGCTGGACGAGGAGGACGAGCCCGCCCAGAATCGGCCGAAGTCCGACGACTAGGCCAGCGTCCTCGTGCTCCGCCGTACCGAGACCATTCGGTACGGCGGAGCACCGCCCATTGATCACTGGGACGGGATCCGTCTGAGCACCTGTATGTGATCAGCGGCTGGTCAGGGCGCGTGAGGCCGCCATGCGTCGCGAGGCAAGCTCATGGTGATCGACGCCCACCACTCGCCGGCGATGCTCGTCACCTTCGGGGTGACGCTCTCGGTGCGAAATCCCAGCCGTTCGTACAGCCGGATGGCGCCGGCATTGTGTGAGTAGACGCCCAGATTGACCCGCTGAATGGCCGGAGAGGCGAAGGCCTCGCCGAGCGCGGCCTCCAGCATGGCCTCGCCATAGCCCCTTCCTCTGACCGCAGGTGAGATCAGGACCATGCCCAGCCGCACCGATCGGCCGGACGGTTCGGTTCGCAGCAGGAAATGACCCACCGGTGCCCCGTCGGAGCCGACGGCGACGTGGCAGCGACGGCTGGGATCCGACGCGTGGAAGGCGGAGAGCTGGCCCGCGTCGAACGGCCAGGTGAATCCGGTGTTGCCTGACCAGGTGATGAGCGCCTCCAAGCTGTCGATCCACGAGGCCACTCTCAGGGCGTCGGCGGGCTCGAACGCGCGAAGCTCAATCACGTGATCATACGTACCGGAACCGCTTCATTCCGGTCAATCGGTCTCGCACGGGGAGAGGGCCGACCGTCAGGTAGCCGAAGGGCGTGGTGCGGCGGTCGCCAGCTTCGCGGCCTTGAGCCGGAGATATCGCTGCTCGGGCCCGCTGGTGGTGCGGCGGGCGGCGCTCTCGTAGCACTCCCGGGCCCGGCTCGCCTCCCCCGCCAGCTCGAACAGGTGCCCGCGGACGGCCTCCAGCCGGTGTTGCCCGGCGAGGCGCGGGTCATCGTCGAGATAGGACAGGAACGTGAGGCCGGCGCGCGGACCGTGCACCATCGCCACCGCGACCGCCCGATTGAGCGTCACCACCGGGTTGTCGGCCATCCGTTCCAGCAGGTCGTACAGGCCCAGGATCTGCCGCCAGTCGGTGTCGCCGGCGGTGGGCGCCTCGGCGTGGACCGCCGCGATCGCCGCTTGCAGCTGATACGGCCCGAGGCCGGCGTGGGACATGGCGTGGGTCACCAGCGCGACGCCCTCGTCGATCTCGTCCCGGTCCCACATGCTGCGGTCCTGCTCGGCGAGCGGTACGAGGGCACCGTCCGCGTCCGTCCTGGCGGCGCGGCGCGCGTGGACGAGCAACATCAGAGCGAGCAGGCCCGCCACCTCGCCGTCATCCGGCAGAACACGATGCAGCAGCCGGGCCAGCCGGATCGCTTCCGCCGCCAGATCGGTCCGCTGCAGGTCTGGACCGGCGGTGGCGACGTACCCCTCGTTGAAGATGAGGTAGAGCACCTGGAGCACGGCGTCGAGCCGGGCCGCGTACTCACTCGGGGGTGGCGGCTGGAAGCCGATTCCCGAGGTCTTGATCTGCTTCTTGGCCCGGCTGATCCGCTGCGCCAAGGTCGGCTCCGGGACGAGGTAGGCGTGCGCGATCTCGGCGGTGGTGAGCCCGCCCACCGCCCGCAAGGTGAGCGCGACCTGAGACGGCCGGCTGAGCGCCGGATGGCAGCACACGAACAGCAGCACCAGCGAATCGTCGCGTGGCACGGCATCCGGCGGTGGGGCCAGGTACTGCTCAGGAAGGATCCGGACCGCCTCGGCGGCCTCCCGGTCGCGGCGGGACTGCTCGCTGCGCAGCATGTCGATCAGGCGTCGCGAGGCGACCCGGATCAGCCAGGTGCGCGGCTCCTGCGGGATCCCGTCGGCCGGCCACTGGGCCGAGGCCGCGACCATGGCCTCCTGCACCGCGTCCTCGGCGGTGTCGAAGTGCCCGTACCGACGTACGAGCGCGCCGAGGACCTGCGGCGCGTGCTCGCGCAGCAGGTCCTCGAGCCGGGGTGGGACCGTCACGACAGGGGCGTGTCCTCCGCCAGCGGACCCTGGCCCACCGGCCGCACCTCCACCGTGTCTCCGACCGCCGCGGCGATGCGGGCCGCGATCGCCATCGCCCGGTCGTGGCCGGCACAGTCCACGATCGCGAAGCTCGCCAGCACCTCCTTGGCCTCGGCGTAGGGGCCGTCCACGGCGACCGGCCCGCCCTCGCGCATCCGGACCGTCCGGGTCAGGGACGGATGCCCCAGCCCTTCTGTGGAGACGAACTCGCCGGACTCGGTAAGCTCCTTGCCCAAGTTCTCGTAGAACTCGCACATGGCCTGGAACTCCGGGCTGTTCACGTCGACCGAGTCCCAGTCGGCTTGTTTCGTGTACGCCAGCAGCAGGTACTTCACGGTGCCTCCTGGTTACCCGATGGTCCGGACACCGATGGTGTCATAGCCGCCGCCGGGCCAGACCCACGACGCGGTGATCGTGTTACCGTCTTCGCTGACAGTGGACCGGCAGTACGCCGGGGAGCCCTTCTCGCCGCCCCAGATGGTGAGGGTGCCGTCGTCGTGCACCTCGTACACGTAGTCCAGGGTGTCGCCGGTGGAGTCGTAGAAGCGGGACTTGATCTCCTCGCCGGGCTCGGCGCCGAAGGGCCGCTCGTGCCCGATCACCTCCATGCCCCTGACCTGCCGGCCGTCGTGGACCAGGTCGACGTGCTGGAGGAGGAAGAAACCACCCTCCATCCACTCGAACCGCACCGTTCCCTTGGCGCCGCCCGACAGCTGCCAGGTGCCGACCAGCCCGTCCAGCTTGCGCATCTGCTCGCTCATCGCCGTCTCCTCGCTCTCGCGTCACTCGCCCCCGGTGGGCGCGTTCTGCTGATACCTCGGAGCCGGCACAGCGGCTTTCGACATCTCTTCGCAAACTATTCCAAGATTTTTTGGGAACGCGTCCGTGCCGGCGAGTTTCCTGGTGGGCGAATGCGCGGTGCCGGTCCCCGGCCGGGGCGAGATCAGGAGAGCTCTGAGCGCCGCTGCCCGCGGCTTCAGGGTGAGACGCGGTCGAGCCAGTGGAGGATGCCCGCGACGTTCGACGGGGCGCCACTCAGCAGCTCGAACTGCTCGGCCGTCGCGTCATCGGACTTCAGCGCGGTGTACCGCTCCTTCGTCCGGTCCCTGACCATGGCGATCGCGTGGTCCAGATCCATGCCCTCGGAATGGGCCTGCCGGGTGAGATCGACCCAAATGCGAAGCTCCTCGGCCGACCGTTCGAGGGTCTCCTGGACCGCCTCTACCGGGCCGTAATGGCTGAACAGCAGCCGTTGCGGGCCGAGCGCCCCGAACAGCGCGATCGAGTCGAGTGCCGTCCGCAGGTCGAAGTCCGGCGGGGGCGTGGCCGGACGCAGGTCGCCCGTCTGGGGCAGGTACACGCCGGCCGCGTCGCCGACGTACAGGTCGCCCGTGGCGGAGTCGACGAGGCCCACGTGGTGTTTCGCGTGGCCGGGGGAGTAGTGGCTGTTCAGCGTGCGTCCGTTGCCCAGGTCGATGGCGCCGGTGTCGCCCAGGGCGACGATGCGATCGGCCTCGGTGGGGGACAGCTCGCCGAAGAGGGTGTCGAGCCGGTCACCCCACACCATGCGGGCGCTCGCCATCAACCGCGACGGATCGGCCAGGTGGCGGGCGCCCTTCTCGTGTACCACGACTTGCGCCGACGGGAAGAATCTGGCGATGTCTCCTACTCCGCCGGCATGATCCAGGTGGATGTGGGTCACGACGACGGTGGCCAGATCCTCCGGGCCGACGCCCAGTGAGGCGAGCGCGTCGCGCACCACGGGGGCGGAGGTGGAGGTGCCGGTCTCCACCAGGCACGGGCGGTCGCTCAGGATCAGATAGCCGGCCGTGATGCCGGAGTAGCCGGCCATCCTCGTGTCGATCTCATAGACGTCGCCGCCTAGAGCGGTGATGTTGTCCACAGGCACTCCCGAGCGCGCAACTGTTGTCCCCAGAACGGCGTTCGAGCCGATCCGGCCTCCCCTTCATCGTAAAGAGTGATCTCCACCAGAGCATCGACAGGAGGATGACAGTGGACCGAAACGAGGTCTTGCTGATGGGGCGGCTCTCGGCGGCCGTCGAGGAGCATCCGTTGCCGAGCGGCGACACCGCGACGAAGTGGCGCATCATCGTGCGCCGCCGGCGGCGGGACAGGCGAGGGGGCATCGTGACGGACAGCATCCCGTGCGTCACCTACGACGGCGAAGCGGCCGCCGTGGTCCGCGGCCTCAAGCCTCGCGACTACATCGAAGTGACGGGCGCGTTCCGCTGCCGCGTCTTCGGCCCTCCCGCGGCCAAGATCTGGAAGTACGAGGTGGAGGTCAGCACCGCCAAGGCGGTCGCCGCGGCCGCGCTTCATCCCGCGCCGGAGGACGACCGCCCTGCGGGGATGCCTGCCGCCCTGGTGCCCAGACAGGTGTCCGACCTGGCCCAGGCAAGTTGACCCGCCCACTCCTGACCGGTTCGGGCCATACTTCCTGCCGGTTGGGTGGGAAACACACCTGTCGGCTCGCATCCAAGCAACTCAGTCGATCGCGAACGTGCGGAGGACCAGGCCTGTTCTGGGTTTAGGGCCGAAGGAGGTGGACTTGCGGGGGACGCGTTCACCGCCCGCGGCGACGGCCAGCACCTCGTCGATCGCCAGTGGTTTGAGTATCACGGCGGTGCCACCGGTGCGGGCGGCCAGCCGCACTGCGGCTTCCGTGTCGTGGTGAACAATCCGTACGGCCTGCTCGTCGTCGCGCATGCCCCAGACCCTGGGCAGGATGAACTCGGTCAGGATGGAGGTGTTGAGAGAGTTCCAGCGGTCGGAGTGGTCGGCTGGCATGGCATGGGCGAGCTGGACGGGATCGGGATCCGTGAGGAGGTGCGCCCCGTCCCCGCCGGCGAGCAGGAATGCCGGTTCCTGGGCGCTCTCGAGCGCGGTCAGGCCCTCGGCCAGGTCGTCATAGTCGCGGACCCGCCACGAGCCCCTGGCCTTGGCGGTCGCCTCGTCCAGCGGAAGACCGGGGATCACGCGGTGGATGGCCTTGAGATCGGGCGGGTACGCGGTGGAATCGACGAGCAGGGCGAGACCGAAGTCCCACGGGGCGACCAGACCGCCGGCAGGGGACGGCTCCGGGCCTCCCGCAGGCAATGGCCGGCCTTCTTCGGCGTGCTCGGCAGCGGCATGGTCGCGTTTCGGGTGGTTGGGGCGCGGAATCGGGCGGGTGGCTCGTTCCTGGCGTTGGAGGACTCGGTACGTCGCGTACCTGTGATGGCCGTCGGCGATCAACGCCTGCCGATCATGGAGGTCGCCGTTGATCGCGGCGATCTCCGCCTCGTCCGTGATCGCCCATAGGCGGTGCGTAAGGCCGTCCTCCGTGTGGGCGGTCACGAGGGGGTGGCGCTTCGTGGCCACCTCGTCCACCAGGCGGGTGGCCGCGCCGTGAGCGCCCTCGTAGAGGAGGAAGATCGGTTCGAGGTTGGCCTGCGTGGTGCTCATGAGCGCGAGCCGGTCGGCGACCGGGCCCGGCATCACGTCCTCGTGGGGCAGGATGATGCGCCGGCCCGGGTCGGCCAGGCCCACGTCGCCGATCAGGCCGCGTTGCAGGACGTCCGGTCCGCTCTGCTCGTACACATAGAGCGCCGACGCCTCGTCCGGTACCAGGATGCCCACATCCAGCCAGGCACGCAGCGTGTCCCGCGCATCGGTGTACCGGGCTTCGAGCGGTACCGCGGCAGGTTGGGCGACCGCGGCGCGGGGTGCTGGGGGGGTCGGGGCCGTTGGCCGGGCTGCGGGGTCGGTTGTTCTGGGTGTGGGGGAGGAATTGCTGGGATCGGAGCAGGGAAGAATGAGGCGGACGACGTTGTTCGGGTGACGCCGCAGGAGGGTGTCTACGTCCGCGTCAGAGATCAGGTCGTAGGGTGGGGAGGTCACCTTCGCGGGATCTTCGACGGCGAAACGCACCCCTCGGAAGGGCCGCAGCATCAGTCCATCCGGCACTGGCAGTTCAGGAATCCCCATACCGGGCATGCTCCCATAAATGCTTGCGCCTTCCGGGAGTCACCCCTTGGTTGCAGCCATGCCCGCTCCGCAGCGGGGCAGAGCGGGTCTGTCGTCCAGCGGTCAACTGCACACCTACCTGGAAGGAGGGGGCTTGCTCTCAAGCCGGCTCCGTGCGCGGACAACACGTCCGGCTGGCTGCCGGACGACCGTGGCGTCCGGGCGGTTGACAACGCCGCAGGCGGCATGCCGACTCTCCAGGCTTTCTCCGTCCTTAAGGCGGAGTCTCCGGCAAAGGACCAAGCAAGACGAAGGGAGTCTTCACCCATGGCTCCAGATGGAAACCCCAACGATGAGAACCCGGGCACTCCCCGGGGCACCGTTTACGATTGGTATCAGCGCGGTGTCAAGCTGCTCCAAGAAGGCAGTCCGGCCGCCGCGGCCGCTCTGCTCGAGCGTGCCGCCGAGGCCGAGCCGGAATCGCGCAGCATTCTTGAGGCGCTGGCCCGGGCCCAGTTCAATTCCCGGCAGTACGCCGAGGCCGCGGCTAGTTTCCGGCAGATCGTGGATGCCAATCCGGCGGAGGATTACGCCTACTTCGGGCTGGGGTTGTCGTTGTGGCGGACCGGTGATGTGGAAGGGGCGCAGGAGCCGCTGGCCATCGCGGTCGCCATGCGTCCCGATGAGCGGCATTACGTGTCCGCGTTGAAGAGCGTCCGCGCTACCTTGCGCGCTCGCCGGGAAATGTAGGCCCATTGGCTTTGCTCATCGGGCGCGTTCCCTCCGACACTGTGGTGGCTGGGCCCGTCAGGGCGGCGTGGTGGCCCGGTGATGGGTGGCGGTGGCGGTCAGGGCGGACTGGCGGCGCGTGGCCGTCAGGGGGCCTGGTGGCACGTGGCCGTCAGGGCGGACCGGTGGCGCGTGGGGAGGCCGGGTTGTCCGGGCGCTAAAGTCTCACGCGGCCTGAGAGTCAAACGGGAAGAGGCGCTGTGCTGATCGACGGGTACGACACCCTGCTGCTCGACCTCGACGGCGTGGTCTACTTGGGCAGCCACGCGGTGCCCGGGGCGCCGCAGGCCCTGGAGGAGGCGCGCGGGCGGGGCGTGCGGCTGGCCTACGTCACGAACAACGCCTCCCGTACGCCGGCCGCCATCGCCGCCCATCTGCGCGAGCTCGGAGCGCCTGCCACGGCCGAGGACGTGGTGACCTCGGCGCAGGCCGCCGCGCGGCTGATCGCGGAAAGGGTGCCGCCTGGGTCGAACGTGCTCGTGGTCGGTGGGTCCGGGCTGCGGATGGCCGTACGGGATCGAGGGCTTCGACCGGTTTCGACCTCCATCGAGTCGCCGGTCGCTGTGGTGCAGGGGATCGCGCCGGGACTGTCGTACGGGCTGCTGTCCGAAGGCGCGCTGGCGGTACGGCACGGGGCGTGGTTCGTGGCGTCCAACCGCGACAGCACGATGCCCACCGGCCGGGGTGAGTTGCCGGGCAACGGGGCGATGGTGCGGGTCATCGCCGCGGCCACCGGGGTGGAGCCGGTGTACGCGGGCAAGCCGGATCCGCCGCTGCATCGGGAGTCGATGATCCGCACGGGGGCTCGGCGGCCGCTGGTCGTGGGGGATCGGCTGGACACCGACATCGAGGGTGCGGCCAATGCCGGGGTGGACAGCCTGCTGGTGCTCACGGGAGTGGCCGCGGCCGTCGACGCGCTGACGGCGGAGCCGCGGCACCGGCCCACGTACGTCGCGGCGGATCTGAGAGCGCTGCACCTGCCCTATCCCGAGGTACGGGACGGGGCGTGCGGGGGCTGGCGGGCCCGGTGGCAGGACGGCGCGCTGCGGCTGGAAGGGGACGGGAGCAGGATCGACGGGCTGCGAGCGGCTTGTGATGCGGCGTGGGCGGCGGCAGGGGCCGGGCGGGTCGAGGAGGACGCGGTCAAGCCCGTGCTGGACCGCATCGCCGGGTGAGCCGGTGCCGTAGCGGGTCGTCTTCCCGGCGCCGTTCGGGCCGAGCAGGCCGAAGATCTCGCCGGGTGCGATCGCCGGGGCCGGGCCGTCGACGGTGGGGTGGCCGCTGTAGGAGCGGCTCAGCCGTTCGGCCTCGATGATCAGACCCATGTTGTTCGTCCATCACCAAATAGTTAACGGTGCCATTAAATAACTACGCGACAGGGGCGGTCATTCGGCCTATCTAGATCAGCTTCCGCAGCCGCAGCAGGTCGCCGAAGCTCGCGTCGATCTTCACTCGGCCGCCGAGCAGCGCGCGCGCCAGGTCCAGCTCCCCGTCGACCAGCGCGATCAGGTCGTCGCTCGCGATCGTGAGCTTCACGTCGGCAGGCTTGCCGTCCGCCGGCGGCTGCTCCGTGAACGGGTCGAGCCCCCCGTGGTGCAGCCGGCCATAGAAGATCACGTCAAGGTCGGGCACCCGGCAGCTGACCGTGCGTTCCACCACGTGCTTGGCCCGGTCCTCCTCGTCGATCTCGTCGAACTGGGCGACGAGCTTGACCAGTGCCGCCCGGCACTCCTCGACGCTTGCCATGATGCGCATCCTTTCTCTTCCTTTACGGACCGTAGCGTTCCACATCACTAGCACCCCCGTATGACCTTCAACGTGTGACACGCCTGCCAAGGTCCCGCGCGCTCGCGGGAGGCGTTACGGTCGAATCATGAGTGAGCTGCCGGAGGAGACCGGCGACGAGCGGGTCGACGCCATCGTGTCCAGCCTCGGCCGCCTGGACGAGCTGCCGGTCGGTGCCCACGTGGCCGTCTTCGACGAGGCGTTTTCCGAGCTCGAGGCCACGCTGGCCGCCGTCGAAGCCGGGGAGGCGGCGCAAGTCCCAGGAGTCGCGGGCGAGCCGGCGCCGGGTGAGCGGTGACCCGGAGGATCCGCTTGGACAGCGAGCTGGTGCGGCGGGGCCTGGCAAGGTCGCGCGAGCAGGCGGCCCAGCTCATCGACGCCGGCCGGGTCACCGTCGGCGGACAGCTCGCTCGCAAGCCCGCCACCCAGGTCGACACGGCCTCCCCCATCGTGGTGGCCACCTCGGATGACGGCCCCGACTACGTTTCGCGCGGAGCGCACAAGCTGCTCGGCGCGCTGGACACGTTCCGGAGCCTGACCGTCGAGGGCCGCAGGTGCCTCGACGCGGGCGCCTCCACGGGCGGGTTCACCGACGTGCTGCTGCGTCGCGGCGCAGCGCACGTGCTTGCCGTCGACGTCGGCTATGGCCAGCTGGCCTGGTCATTGCGGACCGACGAGCGGGTGACGGTGATGGAACGGGTCAACGTTCGCGATCTGACCCCCGACATGGTCGGCGAGCCGCCCACGCTGATCGTGGGCGACCTGTCGTTCATCTCGCTGCGGCTGGTGCTGCCCGCTCTGGCCGCGGTCGCCGCCCTCCAGGCGGATTTCGTGCTGCTGGTCAAGCCGCAGTTCGAGGTGGGCAAGGACCTCGTCGGAGCGGGCGGCGTCGTACGCGATCCGGAGTTGCGGCGGCAATCCGTACGTGATGCCGCCGCCAAGGCGGGACAACTGGGCCTGACCGTGCGCGGCGTGACCGCCAGCCCGCTGCCCGGACCGTCGGGAAACGTGGAATATCTGCTCTGGCTGGGCAAGGGAGAGGGCGAGCCGCCGGTCGCCGACCTCGAAGCCGAGATCCAGCGTGCCGTCGCGGAAGGGCCGCAATGAATCGGACCGTGCTGGTCGCCGTGCACACCGGGCGGGGCGCCGCCGTCGAGAGCGCCCGCCTGGTCATCAACCGGCTGGTCGACGCCGGGATCACCGTCAGGGTGCTGGAGTCCGAGGTCGGCGAGATCGGCTGCGCCGGCGTCGAGCGGGTGCCCGGCGACCCCAGCGCGGTCAAGGACGCCGAGGTCATGATGGTGCTCGGCGGCGACGGCACGCTGCTGCGCGCCGCCGAGCTGGCCAGGCCCGCCGGCACACCCCTGCTGGGGGTCAATCTCGGGCATGTCGGGTTCCTGGCCGAGGCCGAGGTCGACGACCTGGCCGCGGCGGTCGACAGCGTCGTGGCCGGCCGCTACGACGTCGAGGAGCGCATGACGATCGACGTTCTCGCCCGGCTGAACGGGCGGGTGCTCGCCGACACGTGGGCGCTCAACGAGGCCACCGTCGAAAAGCAGGAGCGCATGCTCGAGGTGGTCACCGAGATCGACGGCCGGCCCCTGTCGCGATGGGGCTGCGACGGCGTGATCTGCGCCACGCCGACGGGCTCGACCGCCTATGCCTTCTCGGCGGGCGGGCCCGTGGTGTGGCCCGAGGTCGAGGCGCTGCTCATGCTGCCCATCAGCGCCCACGCGTTGTTCGCCAAGCCGCTGGTGGTCTCACCGCGCTCCACGCTTGCCGTGGAGATACTGCCGGACACCCCGGGCGGCGTCCTGTGGTGCGACGGGCGGCGCCGCTTCGAGCTGCCGTCCGGCTCGCGGGTGGAGGTACGCAGAGGCGCCGAGCCCGTGCGCCTGGCGCGGCTGCACGGCGTGGAGAGCACCGGCGCGCCGTTCACCGACAGGCTGGTCGCCAAGTTCGAGCTTCCTGTTCAGGGCTGGCGCGGAAGGATGCGACCCTGAGTGAATGGGAGGCGGAGCGCGTAGGATCACGTGGGCACACGTGTTCGGAGACGATCCGTGCGACCATCAGTTGAGACGATCCGTGTGACCGACGACACGGCAGTGACGGGAGTGGGCAGTGCGACCAAGGGTCGAGGAGGTCCGCATCCAGGGGCTCGGCGTCATCGACGAGGCCGTGCTCGAACTTTCCCCGGGCTTCAACGTGGTCACCGGCGAGACGGGCGCCGGCAAGACGATGGTCGTCACCGGGCTCGGGCTGCTGTTCGGCGGCCGGGCCGACCCCTCGCGCATCCGCCCAGGGGCCGACCGGGCGAGCGTGGAGGGCACGCTGGTCATCCAGCCGGACGGGCGCGTCGCACAGCAGGTCGAGGACATCGGCGGCGAGGTCGAGGACGGCACACTGATCATCTCGCGTGCGGTGTCGGCCGAGGGCCGGTCCAGGGCCTGGCTCGGCGGCCGCACGGTGCCCGTCGGCACCCTGACCTACCTGGCCGACGACCTGGTGGCGGTGCACGGGCAGATGGACCAGCAGCGGCTGCTCCAGCCCGCCAGGCAGCGGGCCGCGCTGGACCGCTACGCCGGCGACGAGCTCGTCAAGCCGCTGCGGGCCTACGCGCAGGCGTACAAACGGCACAAGCAGGTCGCCGCGCAGCTGGAGGAGCTGACCACCAGGGCGAGGGAGCGGACGCAGGAGGCCGACATGCTGCGCTTCGGCCTGGAGGAGGTCGAGAAGGTCGACCCCAAGCCCGGCGAGGATGCCGACCTGCGTTCGGAGGAGGAGCGGCTTTCGCACGCCGACGCCCTGCGCAGCGCCGCGACCACCGCGCACACCGCGCTGCTCGGCGACCCGATGGAGGCGGCCGGCAGCCCCCATGACGTGATCTCGCTGCTCGGCGAGGCCCGCGCGGCGGTGGAGACCGTACGCGACTTCGACGCCCAGCTGGCCAGTGTGGGCGACCGGCTGGCCGAGGCCGGATACCTGATCTCCGACGTGGCCACCGATCTGGCTGCGTACGCCGAGTCGATCGAGGCCGATCCGGCGCGGCTGGCGGCCGTGCAGGAACGCCGGTCCGTGTTGTCCGGGCTCATCAGGAAATATGCCGAGGACAGTGCCGGGGTTCTGGCGTGGGCTCAGCAGGCCGCGGCCCGCCTGGCCGAGCTCGAAGGCGATGACGAGCGCATCGACGAGCTGACCCGCGAGCACGACGAGCTGACCGACAAGCTCACCGACCTGGCCGCCGAGCTGACCAGGGTGCGTGAGGCCGCCGCCGAGCGGTTCGGCCAGGCCGTCACCGAGGAGCTGACGGCGCTGGCCATGCCGCACGCCAGGGTGGTCGTGCAGCTCGGCCGGAGCGCGGAGTTCGGCCCCGAAGGGGTCGACGAGGTGGAGCTGCGGATGGCCGCCCACCCCGCCGCGCCGCCGCTGCCGCTCAACAAGGGCGCCTCCGGCGGTGAGCTGAGCCGGGTGATGCTCGCGATCGAGGTGGTGTTCGCCGGTGCGGATCCGGTGCCGACATTCGTGTTCGACGAGGTCGACGCGGGTGTCGGCGGCAAGGCGGCGGTGGAGATCGGGCGCCGGCTCGCCAGGCTGGCCCGCACTGCCCAAGTGATCGTCGTCACCCACCTGCCGCAGGTGGCCGCGTTCGCCGACCAGCACCTCGTGGTCGAGAAGGCGAGCGACGGCAGTGTCGTCCGCAGCGGCGTCACCGCGCTCGACCACGAGGGCCGGGTACGCGAGCTGTCCCGCATGCTGGCCGGCCTGGAGGACTCCGAGCTCGGCCGGGCGCACGCCGAGGAACTCCTGGGGCTCGCCGCGACTGATCGGTGATCCTGGGTGACATAGCGGACACGCCGCGTCATGCGTGGCCTCTGCGCTGTTTCGCTCTGGCAGGATGGTCTTGATGAAGGTTCCGGGGAGCAGGATGCCGGGCCTCCGCGGCAGGAAGGTCGGCGACCTTCCCGGCATAACGGCAGTGGCGAGAATCGACCGGCGTACCAAGAGGCTCACCAAGCGCCTCCAGCCCGGGGAGATTGCGATTATCGACCACGTTGACGTGGACCGGGTCAGCGCGGAGGCGCTTGTCGCATGCGGAGCGGCGGCCGTCGTCAACGTCGCGTGCGGCATCAGCGGTCGCTATCCCAACCTGGGGCCCCAGATTTTGCTGGACGCGGGCGTGCCGTTCGTCGACAACGCCAACACGGAGCTGTTCGAGCGGGTCAAAGACGGCGACGTCGTCAGGCTCTGCGACGGGGTCGTCTACGTCGAGGAGGACGTGGTCGGCAAGGGCGAGCCGCAGACCGCCGAGGCCGTCGAGGCCGCCATGGCGGAGGCGCGCGCCGGGTTGGCCGTGCAGATCGAGGCGTTCGCCGTCAACACGATGGAGTACGTCCGCGGCGAGGGAAAGCTGCTCATCGACGGGGTCGGCGTACCCGAGATCCGGACGAACCTGGAGGGCAGGCACGTCCTCATCGTGGTGCGCGGCTACCACTACAAAGAGGACATCGCCACCCTTCGCCCGTACATTCGCGAATACCGGCCCATCCTCGTCGGTGTCGACGGCGGGGCCGATGCGCTGATGGAGGCCGGCTACCTGCCCGATGTGATCGTGGGCGACTTCGACTCGGTCTCCACCAAGGCCCTGACGTGCGGCGCGGAGCTCGTCGTGCACGCCTACCGCGACGGCCGGGCCCCAGGGCTGGAGCGCGTGCACCAGCTCGGCCGCGAAGCCGTGATCTTCCCCGCCACCGGCACCAGCGAGGACATCGCGATGATCCTGGCCGACGACAAGGGCGCCGAGCTGATCGTCGCCGTCGGCACCCACGGCACGCTGGAGGAGTTCCTCGACAAGGGGCGCTCCGGCATGGCCAGCACCTTCCTCACCCGCCTGATCATCGGCAGCAAGCTCATCGACGCCAAGGGCGTGAGCAGGCTCTACCGGAGCCGCATCTCCACCTCGCAGCTGCTGCTCCTCGTGATCACCGCGTTGATCACGATCGTCGTCGCACTCGTCTCCGCGCCGATCGGCCGCACCTGGCTGAACGGCCTGCAAGACGCCTGGAACGCGTTCATCTTCTGGCTGGTCGGACTCTTCTCGTGATCGATTTCCGCTATCACCTCGTCTCCATCGTCGCGATCTTCCTGGCGCTGGCGGTGGGCATCGTGCTGGGCACCACGCTGCTCCAGGACCCCGCGATCGACCTGGCCAAGAGGACCAGTGACGAGCTGACCAACACCAACAACGGGCTGCGGGCCGACCTCGACACTCTGCGCGGCAGAGAAGCGGGCAACGACGCGTTCATCACCGCCCAGACGCCGGAGCTGGTGGCCGGCGCCCTGGTCGGCCAGCGGGTGCTGCTCATCGAGTCGCCTGGCTCGAGCACCGCCATGCGCGAGGCCGCCCAGCAGGCGATCGTCCAGGCGGGAGCGGAGGTCTCCGGGCGCCTCACGCTGACCGAGAAGTTCCTCGACCCCGCCGGCAAGGGCGTGCTCGACGGCCTGGTCAACCAGCTCAAGCCGGCCAACATGATCTTCCCCGCCACCGCCACCAGTTGGGACCGGGCCGCCTCACTGCTCGCCGCGTCGCTCATGACCAACGACCCCGCCCAGGCCAACACGCCCAACGCCGCCACCGGTGACGTCCTCAGCGCCTTCGAGACGGGCGGGCTGCTCAGCATCGATGGCGAGCCCGCCAAGCGGGCCACGCTCGCCGTGATGTTCGCGCCGGAGAAGCCGTACGAGGGGGAGAACGCCGAGGTGCTGGCCGAGGCGCTGGTCTCGGTGGCCGACGGGTTCGACGTGACGGGGAAGGGCACGGTGCTGGCCGGGGCCGCGCCCCCCGCCGCCGTGACCGGCGACGCGATCAGCTCCCTACGCGACGAGAGCGAGATCTCCAGGCGCGTCTCGACCGTCGACACCGCCGACATGCCCGCGGGCCGCGTCGTGATCGTCTACGCTCTGCGGGAGCAACTGGCCGGGCGCTCCGGCCAGTACGGCACCGGCAAGGGGGCCTCGGCCATGCTGCCCCCGGTGACGTCCGCCAGCCCCACCCCCACCAACCAGTCAGGGAGCTGACATGCCTGCCAGCAGGGCCCGTGGCCTGCTCTCCGCCCTCGCCGGCGCCGCGATCGGCGCCGTGGCCGCCCGCGCCGCCTACGCGGCGTTCACCCGCAACCGGCCGGCCGACCTGACCGGCCGCTGGACGCGCAAGAACCACCGCGGTGAGCCCATCACCCTGCTCGAGGGTCCCGCGTTCGTCGCCGGCGCCGGCGCGGCGGCCGCGCTCACCCCCGGCCTGCCCGGCAAGCTGCGCCTGGCCGCCCTGGTCGCGGGCGTCGGCAGCGGCACACTCGGCGCGTACGACGACCTCTACGGCACGACGTCGTCCAAGGGCTTCAAGGGACATCTGACCGCGCTCGCCCGCGGCGAGGTCACCAGCGGCGCCGTAAAGATTCTCGGCATCGGCGCCGCGGGTCTCGGCGCGGCCGCGCTTGTGTCCGATGGGCCCGCCGACACGCTGGTCAACGGCGCCGCCATCGCCGGTGCCGCCAACCTCGCCAACCTCTTCGACCTGCGCCCGGGCCGCGCCATCAAGGTCGGGCTGCTGACCGGCGGCCCGCTGCTGGCCGCCTCGCTCTTCCGGGCCACGCCCACGGCCGCGGCGCTGGCCGCCGTGCCGCTCGGGGCCGCGGCGGCGCTGGTGCCCGAGGACCTCGGCGAGCGCGCCATGCTCGGCGACGCGGGCGCCAACGCCCTCGGCGCGCTGCTCGGGCTGGCCGCGGTCACCAAGCTGAGCAGGCCCGGCCGCTACGCGCTGCTGGGGACCGTCGTGGCGCTCACCGCCGCCGCCGAGAAGGTCAGCTTCACCAAGGTCATCGCCGGCAACCCTGTGCTCAACCGCCTCGACATGCTCGGCCGCCGGCCCGTCGACTCCGTGTGACGCGATTGTCGGCGCGACCTGCCAGGATGATGTCCGCGTGATCGGGTGCTCGACGCGGGCGGAGGAGGCCGGGTGGGTGTCGTGACGGCGCGAGGCGTCGCCGGTGGGGCCATGCTCATCGGGGCGATCACCGTGCTCGCGCGCATCGCCGGCTTCGCCAAGCAATATGCCTTCGCGCAGACGGTCGGGACCAACTGCCTGGCCACGGCATACATGACGGCCAACCAGATCCCCAACATCGTGTTCGAAGTGGTCGTCGGCGGAGCGCTGGCGGGGATGGTGGTCCCGGTGCTGGCCGGCGCGGCGGCCAGACAGGCGCCGGACGGCCCGGTGGGCGCTGGGGCGCTGGACGGCTCTGCCGGGCTCTCCGGAGCGTCCCCGGAGATGGACGGTCAGGACGCTGCGCGGGTGAGCTGGATCAGCTCGGCGTTGCTCACCTGGGTGATCGTGGTGCTCGTCCCGCTCGGCGTGCTCACCGCCCTGTTCGCCGGACCGATCACCGGGCTGTTCTTCGGCCCGGCGATCGACGGCTGCGCCGACGTCGGCGCGGTGACCGCGGTCGCCGCCCGCATGCTGGTCGTCTTCGCCCCCCAGATCCCCCTCTACGGCGTCGCCGTGGTGCTCTACGGCGTGCTGCAGGCGCACAAGCGGTTCGCCGGCCCCGCCGTCGCGCCCCTGGTGTCCAGCATCGTGGTCATCGTGGCCTACTTGCTGTTCGTGCCGTTCAGCGCTGGCGTGACCGATCCCGCCGCGCTGCCGGGTCCGGCCGAGCTGGCGCTGTCCGCAGGCACCAGCCTGGGGGTGCTGTCCCTGGTGCTGGCCGTGCTCGGGCCCCTGGGCCGCCTGGGGCTGCGGTGGCGGCCGGTCCTGCGGTTCCCCGACGGCGTGGCCGTACACGTGCGCAGGCTGGCCCTGGCGGGCATCGCCGCGTTGCTCGCCCAGCAGGCCGCCATGATCGTGGTGTTGGTGTTGTCCAACAACGCCATAGGCAACGGGGCCATCGCCGTTTACAACTACGCGTGGGCGATCTACCTGGTGCCGTACGCGGTGCTGGCCGTACCCATCGCCACCAGCGCGTTTCCCCGGCTCTCCGCGCAGGCCGGCGACCCGGCCGGATTCTCGGCGCTGGCGGCGCGCACCACGCGAGCCGTGGCGCTGGTGTCCGGGCTGGCCGCCGGGGTCCTGGCCGCCGCCTCGGGGCCAGGGGCGGTGGTGTTCCTGGGGGTCAAGAGCGACGTGCCCGCGCCCGAGCTGGCGCGGGCCATCGCGCTGTTCGCGCCCGGGCTCATCGGCTATGGGCTCATCGCGCATCTGAGCAGGGTGCTGTACGCGGCCGGGCGCGGCAGGGCGGCCGCCAGCGGGACGGTGGCGGGCTGGGTGGTCGTGATGGTCGCGCAGGCCGTCTTCGTGGTGGTGCTGCCCGAGGGGTGGAAGATCGGCGGGATGGCGCTGGGAATGAGCGTGGGGATGAGCGTGGGCGGGGCGTTGCTGCTCGGCTCCGTGGTGCGGGCCCGGGGGCGGGCGGTCGCGGCCGGGCTGGTCAGGGCGTTGTGCGCGGCGGTTGCCGGTGGGCTGCTGGGATATCTGGCGGGGGCCGCCGTGGTGGGCCGGCTCGGGGCGCACGGCCTGTGGCCGAACGTGGGCGCCGCAGCGCTGGCCGCAGTCGTGGCACTGGCGGTGGGGAGCGCGGTGGTGGCCGTGGTGGACCGGGCCGACGCGGGTGCGGTGGCCGGGCTGCTCAGGCGGAGCGGGAGGAGCTGAGCCGTGCGGGTGGCATTCGTGCTGGGCACCACGTCCGGCGGCACCGGGCGGCACGTCCGGATGCTGACTGAGGGGCTGCTGCGGCGCGGGCACCAGGTGCTCGTCTTGGGACCGCGCAGCGTCGAGGAGCAGTTCTCCTTCGCTGCGGCGGGGGCCCGGTTCGTGGAGGTGGCCGTGTCGGATCGGCCGCATGCGGGCAACGACCTGCGTGCGGTGCTCGCGATCAGGCGGCTGACCCGGGAGGCCGAGGTCGTGCACGCCCACGGGCTGAGGGCGGGGGCGCTGGCCGCGCTCGGGGCGGGCGGCCGCCGGGGCAGGCTGGTCGTCACCCTGCACAACGCGCTCACCGCGGGCGGTCTCGTCGGATTCGTCTACGGGGTGCTCGAGCGGATCGTCGCGCGGAGAGCCGGGCGGGTGCTGGTCGTGTCGCCGGATCTCGGGGAGCGCATGACCCGGCTCGGGGCTCGGGACGTGCGTGCCGCCGTGGTGCCCGCGCCCGCGCTGCGGCCGGCCAAGCGCACACCCGAGGAGGTCAGGGACGAGCTGGGAGCCGGGCAGCGGCCCATCATGCTGACGATTGCCCGGCTCGCCCAGCAGAAGGGCCTCGAAACGCTCCTCGACGTCGCCGCCGGGCCCTGGGGGGAGCCGGGGGGCCCGCTGTTCCTTGTCGCCGGAGAGGGGCCGTTGCGGGCGGAGCTGGAGGGCAGGATCCGGCGGGAGGCGCTGCCGGTGAGGTTGCTCGGGAATCGGGATGACATTCCCGACCTGCTCGGCGCGGCCACCGCCGTGGTCACCGCCGCCCGGTGGGAGGGGCAGCCGCTCAGCATCAGGGAGGCGCTCATGGCCGGGAAGCCGGTGATCGCTACTGCCGTGGGAGGAATTCCGGAGATTGTGGGGGACGCCGGGATCCTCGTTCCCTACGGGGACGTCCAAGGGTTGCGTGGTGCCGTACGGACGCTCCTGGAGGTGCCCGGAGCTGCGGAAACGCTTGCGGTGGCGGCCGCGCGGCGCGGGCGCGAGATGCCCGGCGGCGACGCCGCCGTGGACAGCGTGCTGCAGGTTTACGACTCTCAAGATCCAACGGGATGATTAGGTGGGGGTAAGGCGTTCTCGTATACTGCCTGGGTTAGGGAGGGGAGTATCCCTTCGCGACAGCCTCGTCATCACGGTGCAGCCCCGCTCCACGGGGCCCCCGGGGCTGCCGGTCCGCGTGTTTCGCGGGCGGGAGAGACCTCCGGCACTGAGTCCTGCATTGCCGGAGGGTTTTGAGACGTGAGCGTACCCGTGTGGGCCTGGATCGCCGTGATCGGCGGTCTCATCGTTGTCCTCGCCATTGACTTGTGGATCGTCGACCGTGGAGAAGCACGTGAGTTCTCCATGCGGCAGGCCGGTTACTGGGTGACGTTCTACGTCGTCCTCGCCGTCGCGTTCGGAGTGGTCTTGTGGACCACGGTGGGGGCGGACAAAGCCGGGGAGTTCTTCGCCGGCTACATCACCGAATACAGCCTGAGCGTCGACAATCTCTTCGTCTTCTTCATCATCATGAGCAGGTTCGCCGTGCCCCGGGCGTACCAGCACAAGGTCCTGCTCGTCGGCATCCTGCTCGCGCTGGTCATGCGCGGTATCTTCATCGCGCTCGGCGCCGCGGCGCTCGAGCGGTTCAGCTGGCTGTTCTACGTGTTCGGCGCCTTCCTCGTCTACACGGCGATCAACATCGTCCGCCACCACCTCAAGGGCGAGGAAGAAGAAGTCAACGAGAACGTGCTGCTCAGGTGGGTGCGCAGGACTCTCCCCTCCACCGAGGGCTACGTCGGGTCCAAGGTCACCGTCAAGATCGACGGCAGGCGCCTGGTCACGCCGATGCTCATCGTGATGATCGCCATCGGCAGCACCGACCTGCTGTTCGCGCTCGACTCGATTCCCGCGATCTTCGGGCTCACCAAGGATCCCTTCATCGTCTTCACGGCCAACGCGTTCGCCCTGATGGGGCTGCGTCAGCTGTACTTCCTCCTGGGCGGCCTGCTGCAGCGGCTCGTCTACATCAGCTATGGTTTGGCGTTCATTCTCGGGTTCATCGGGGTTAAGCTTGTATTGGAGGCGTTGCACGCCAGCCATGTCTCCTGGGCGCCCGAAATTCCCATCTGGGTCTCGCTCTCGATCATCGGCGCCACCATGGTCATCACCACCGTGGCCAGCTTGGTGAAGGCCCGCATCGACACGCGCAAGGGCGAGGAGACGACTCCGGAGCAGGTCTAGCGAAATGGGCTTCGAGGCGCTTTGCTTGTGTAGTTGTGCCGTGTCATAGTTGCTGGTTCTGTAACATTGCGGCAAAGCGCCCAGT
Source organism: Nonomuraea sp. 3N208 (assembly GCF_052245935.1). Lineage (NCBI taxonomy): Bacteria > Bacillati > Actinomycetota > Actinomycetes > Streptosporangiales > Streptosporangiaceae > Nonomuraea > Nonomuraea sp. 3N208. Next base: position 23,294 of record NZ_JBQQBR010000047.1, read on the forward strand.
CCAGTCACCACCAAAGGTTGTACGTGTCCGACGATTCTGCTAGGCCCACCCGCACGAGCTCTGTCAGGCTCGCCCGCGGCGTGTCTCCTTGGCTCCTTCCGACGGCGGCCGCGGCGGCCGCCACCGCGCTGCTGACGCGCAAGGACCGGCGATGGGCGCTCGCGGCGCTGCCGCTGAGCGCGCTCACCGGGGGCATGCTCTGGTTCTTCCGCGACCCCGACCGGACTTCGGGAGAGGGCCGTGTTCTCTCGCCCGCCGACGGCGTGGTACAGAGCATCGACCCGTGGCCGGATGGCCGCACCAGGGTCGCGATCTTCATGAGCCCGCTGAACGTGCACGTCAACCGGGCCCCACTTGCGGGAAATGTCACCTCCGTGCAGCATGTGGCAGGTGGGTTCCTGCCGGCGTTCAACAAGGACAGCGACCAGAACGAACGCGTGGTGTGGCATTTCGAGACCACGCTGGGCGACATCGAGATGGTGCAGATCGCGGGCGCGGTGGCGCGCAGGATCGTGCCGTACTTGAGCGCGGGCGCCAAGGTCACGCAGGGCGAGCGGATCGGGCTCATCCGGTTCGGCTCACGGGTCGACATCTACCTTCCCGAAGGGATCTCTCCCGTGGTGTCCGTGGGGGAGAAGACGGTTGCGGGGGTGACCAGAATTGACCGCGGCTGACGCCGGCAGTTGGCAGGCGGACGAGGACGAGCCTCGGGGTCCGGTCGGCAAGGCGTTCCGCCTCTCAGCCGCCGACTCCCTCTCGCTGGGCAACGCGGTCTGCGGGTTCCTCGCGGTGTGCGTCCTGGCGTACTCGGCGATCCAGCAGCTCCAGGTCGAGGGCGGCCGGTTCACGCCCAACCCGAGCTACTTCGCCACCGCCATCGTGCTGCTGCTCATCGGGGCGACCTGCGACCTGTTCGACGGCCTCGTGGCGCGGCGCTTCCGCGCCTCGGCGATGGGGGCCGAGCTCGACAACCTCGCCGACGTCATCAGCTTCGGGTTCGCGCCCGCGTTCATGGTCGTGATCTGGGGCGGCTTCACCGATCAGGTGCCGTTCACCGCCGTGCTGGTGGCGGCGGCGTCCGTGCTGGTCGCCGGGGTCGTACGGTTGGCCAGGTTCGCCTGCGTCAAGACCAAGAGCGGCGACTTCATGGGGCTGCCCATTCCGATGGGCGCCATGACCGTGATCTCCATCGTGCTGCTGTTCCAGCCGAGCATCTGGGCGTTGCTCGCCGTGCTCGGCGTGGCGTGGCTGATGGTCAGCCGGATCGAGTACCCGAAGCCGAAGGGGCAGCTCCTGGCGGTGGTCCTCGGGTGGATCATGGTGAACGTGGCGTTCCTCACTGTCTGGGTGGCCTGGCCGGAAGGCGGCGACCTGCCGATCAAGATCGGTGCGACCATGCAGATCGCGCTCGTGGCGGCCATCCCGTTGCGGATGTTGTTCTACAAGCGCGAGCAGCGCAAGGAAGCCGAGCGCATCAAGTACTGACGAGATTTTTCGTCTTACTTCGGCTTTGATGGAGCCATGTCGGCCACGCCGCGCGAACACACGCGCACGTACTACCTTGGCAAGCTGGCCACGGAGCTGGAGCAGCGCGGGCTGACGGCGACCCTTCGGCCGTACCCGCCCGTGTTGCGGATCAGCGACCCCGACGCTGTCATGCTGGTGGAGACGGTCGACTGCGTGCCGATGCCGGAGGGTTGGTTCTTTCGGTGGTCGTGGGGCGAGCTCGTCGGGCTCGCCGACGATCCCGCCCTCGCGGCCGAGCGCATCGTCCGGGTGCTGGCCGCGCGTCAATGATCGTTGTCGCCGGCAACGATGGGTGCCGGCGGTGACGTGGTGCTCTGGTCTGTGGCCGGTCAGCTGTTTGTTGTGAGGCTGCTTACCAGCCGCGGGCCTTCCACTCCGGGAGGGAGGGGCGTTCGGCGCCGAGTGTGGTGTCCTTGCCATGGCCCGGGTAGATCCACGTCTCGTCGGGGAGGCGGTTGAAGACGCGTTCCACCACGTCGTTGTAGAGCTGGTTGAAGCGCTCCGGGTCCTTCCAGGTGTTGCCGACGCCGCCGGGGAACAGCGAGTCGCCCGTGAACAGATGGGTGCCCGCCTCCTCGCCCCCGTCGTACAGGAGCGCGATCGAGCCCGGCGTGTGGCCGCGCAGGTGGATGACTTCCAGGGTGATGTCGCCGACGGCGATCGTGTCGCCGTGCTCCACCGTGCGGTTGACCGGCAGCGGGAGGGCGGGCGCGTCCAGCGGGTGAGCGATCACCTGGGCGCCCGTGACCTTGACGAGCTGCTCCAGCGCCTGCCAGTGGTCGCCGTGCTGGTGCGTCGTGACGATCGAGCCGATCGGCTCGTCGGAGATCAGGGCGAGCAGGCGATCGGAGTCGGCCGCCGCGTCGATGAGCAGGCCGTCGCCGGTCTGCGTGGAGCGCAGCAGATACGCGTTGTTGTCGTAAGGGCCGACGGCGAGCTTGCAGATCGTCAGCGCGGGCAACTCACGCACGTCGGCGGGACCGCCGACCTGGACGTCACCTGTGTAGGTCATCAGTAGTCCTTCGGGGGCGTCGCGGGCAGATCAGCGGGGGCCGGCATCGTCAGCCACGGCGGCGGCTCTGGAAGGCCCGTCCCCCCGGGGCCTGGCATGAGCGACTGCCCCGCAGGCACCAGCGTAACGCCCCGGCCGTGAGACCTGCCGGTCAGCCAGGCCAGCATGTCGCGCGATGTGCCCTGGACGACGGGTCCGCGACCGAGGTCGTGCCAGCGGGCGACGACGCCGGCCGAGTGCTCACGTGGCGGGTCGACGCCGGCCGAGTGCTCAAGGGCCGCGTCGAGGAGGATGATCTCGCTTACCGTGCTCTTGTCGCGTGGCCAGGAGGCCAGGCAGTCGCGTAGCTCGCGGACGACGAACCGCTCGGGCCAGTCGGCGGGGCCGTACTCGGCGTCGAGGTCCACGTGGTGGAAGCCGACCTCGCGCAGGCGCCGTACGAGGACGTACCAGGCGGGGTGAGGCGGTGGGCGCATGCCCTCCACCTGGGCGGACCAGGCCTCCTCGGGGAGTTCGCGGATGGCGGTGGCCAGGCGGGCGGCCCCGTTCTCGAGGTCGGCCAGGAGCCGGGCGGCAGGCCGGGCGGCGGTGGCCTCGATCTCGGCCGCCCTGGCCTGGAGCGAGGCGTACTGGGGGATTCGGACGCCGGTCCTCGCCCAGGTCAGGAGGTTGAGGTGGGAGCCGGCGTTCTGGGCGACGTGGGCGAGCACGTGGCCCCTGGTCCAGCCGGGCAGGAGGGAGGGGGCGGCGAGGTCGGCGTCGGAGAGCGAGGCGGCCGTGGCCAGCAAGCGGGCGGTGGCGGTGGCCAGCTCCGCCTGCAGCGCGGGTAGGACGGTCATGTCTGGATATTTCTGCACTGGGGTGTCTCCACTGAGGGCGGGCATAAAGTCGCAGGTCAGATCGTTAGATGTCGAAGGCCTCCTGTCGAGGTGGCTGATGGCCGTAACCTGTGAGGGACGGATTTTCGGGGGCAGGGAAGCGGGCCGCCGAAATTGTCGGAGCTCCCGTCTACCATCCCCCGTGGACCTATCCGCCTTTCGACTTCCGGGATCGCCGTGGCAGACCGCCTGATCGTGCGTGGTGCACGAGAACACAACCTCAAGGACGTCTCGCTCGACCTGCCGCGAGACTCGCTGATCGTCTTCACCGGCCTGTCCGGCTCGGGCAAGTCGAGCCTGGCTTTCGACACGATCTTCGCTGAGGGCCAGCGGCGCTACGTCGAGTCGCTGTCGGCGTACGCTCGCCAGTTCCTCGGCCAGATGGACAAGCCCGACGTCGACTTCATCGAGGGCCTGTCGCCGGCGGTGTCGATCGACCAGAAGGCCACCAGCAAAAACCCCCGCTCGACCGTGGGCACGATCACCGAGGTCTACGACTACCTGAGGCTGCTGTGGGCCAGGATCGGCAAGCCGCACTGCCCGGTGTGCGCGCGCCCGATCGCCAGGCAGATGCCGCAGCAGATCGTCGACCGGGTGATGGACCTGGAGGAGGGCACCAGGTTCCAGGTGCTCGCCCCGGTCGTCCGCGGCCGCAAGGGCGAATACGCCGAGCTGTTCCGCGAGCTGCAGACCAAGGGCTTCGCCAGAGCCCGGGTCGACGGCACCGTGGTGCGGCTGGAGGACCCGCCGACGCTGAAGAAGTACGAAAAGCATGACATCGAGGTCATCGTCGACCGCCTGTCGGTCAAGGAGTCGGCGCGGCGCCGGCTGAACGACTCGGTCGAGACGGCGCTGCTGCTGTCCGGCGGCACGATCACGCTCGAGTTCGTCGACCTGCCCGAGGACGACCCCGGCCGCGAGCGGTTCTATTCCGAGCACCTCTACTGCCCCTACGACGACCTGTCTTTCGAGGAGCTGGAGCCGCGCTCGTTCTCGTTCAACTCGCCGTTCGGCGCCTGCCCTGAATGTACGGGTCTGGGAACGAAGATGGAGGTGGACCCCGACCTGGTCGTGCCCGACCCGGAGCGCACGCTCCGCGAGGGCGCGCTGCACCCCTGGTCGGGCGGCCACACCAGTGAATACTTCGTCAGGCTGATCGAGGCGCTGGGCAACACCGTCGGGTTCACGCTCGACACCGCGTGGGAGCGGCTGCCGAAGAAGGCGCAGAAGTCGCTGCTGTACGGCCACGACGAGCAGGTGCACGTCCGCTACAGCAACCGATACGGCAGGCAGCGCTCCTACTACACCACCTACGACGGCGTCATCCCGTGGGTGCAGCGCAGGCACGCCGAGGCGGAGAGCGACTCGAGCCGCGAGCGGTTCGAGGGCTACATGCGCGAGATCCCGTGCCCGGCCTGCAAGGGGGCCAGACTCAAGCCGGTGACCCTGGCGGTGACGGTCGCCGACAGGTCGATCGCCGAGGTGGCGGCCATGTCGATCGGCGAGTGCGCGAAGTTCCTGGCCGCGCTCAAACTGTCCGACCGCGACATGCAGATCGCCGAGCGGGTCGTCAAGGAGATCAACGCCCGCCTTGGCTTCCTGCTCGACGTCGGCCTCGACTACCTGACCATGAACCGGGCGGCCGCCACCCTCGCGGGTGGCGAGGCGCAGCGCATCAGGCTCGCCACGCAGATCGGCTCCGGTCTCGTCGGCGTGCTCTACGTGCTGGACGAGCCGTCCATCGGCCTGCATCAGCGGGACAACATGCGCCTGCTCGACACGCTGATCAGGCTGCGCGACATGGGCAATACGCTGATCGTGGTCGAGCACGATGAGGACACGATCGCGGCCGCCGACTGGGTGGTCGACATCGGTCCCGGCGCCGGCGAGCACGGCGGCCAGGTCGTGGTGTCCGGCACCGTGCAGCAGCTGCTGTCCAGCGAGGAGTCGCTGACGGGGCAATACCTGTCCGGGCGCAGGAGCATCCCCATCCCGGCCAAGCGCCGCAAGCGCGATAAGAAGCGGCAGATCACGGTCAAGGGGGCGCGCGAGCACAACCTCAAGGGCGTGGACATCGAGTTCCCGCTGGGCCTGTTCACGGCCGTGACGGGCGTGTCGGGGTCGGGGAAGTCGACGCTGGTCAACGACATCCTGTACAACGCGCTGGCCAAGGAGCTCAACGGGGCGCGCACGGTGCCGGGGCGGCACTCGCGGATCAACGGCATGGACCTCGTGGACAAGGTCGTCCACGTCGACCAGTCGCCGATCGGGCGCACGCCGCGGTCCAACCCGGCCACGTACACCGGTGTCTTCGACCACGTCCGCAAGCTCTTCGCGGCCACGACCGAGGCGAAGGTGCGCGGCTACCAGCCCGGGCGCTTCAGCTTCAACGTCAAGGGCGGGCGCTGTGAGGCGTGCGCCGGCGACGGCACCATCAAGATCGAGATGAACTTCCTGCCGGACGTCTACGTCCCCTGCGAGGTCTGCCATGGCGCCCGCTACAACCGGGAGACGCTGGAGGTCCACTACAAGGGCAAGACGATCTCCGAGGTGCTGGACATGCCGATCGAAGAGGCTCTGGGCTTCTTCGACGCGATCCCCGCGATCAAGCGTCACCTGCAGACGCTCAACGACGTGGGTCTCGGCTACGTCCGGCTGGGGCAGCCGGCCACCACGCTGTCCGGCGGCGAGGCGCAGCGCGTCAAGCTGGCCTCCGAGCTGCAGCGGCGGCAGACCGGGCGGACGATCTACGTGCTGGACGAGCCGACCACCGGGTTGCACTTCGAGGACATCCGCAGGCTGCTCGGCGTGCTGGGGCGGCTGGTCGACGGCGGTAACACGGTGATCGTCATCGAGCACAACCTCGACGTGATCAAGACAGCCGACTGGATCATCGACATGGGGCCCGAAGGCGGCTCACGCGGCGGGGGCCTGGTCGCCAGCGGCACGCCCGAGGAGGTCGCGCTGGAGGAGGAGAGCCACACCGGGCGCTTCCTGCGGAAGATCCTGTCCTTCTGAGGTAACCCGGCCTGGTGGCCGCGCGGGTCATGCGCCGTGGCGGGCATGGGTCATGCGGTTTGGCGGGCGCGGCGGCGGCGTTTGGCGGCGTCGCCGCGCTCCAGCCACCACTCGGCGAAGAGCAGCGGCAACACCCAGCCGAGCCAGGCGCTCAGCGCCGACACCGCGCTCGCCAGAAGTGTCTCGTCGCCGTGGAAGGTGGTGTCCAACTGCGGCGACAACACGATGAAGAACACGATCCCCCACAGGCGGTTCGTGATGATCGACATGGTGAGGGCGAAGCTGCGCACCATCCACCGGCGATGGTCGACGAACCTGCGCTGCCTGGCCATCCGCCAGCCCGCCAGCGTGCATCCCAGCCAGACAAGTGCCAGCACGACGCCGCTGGCGGCGGTCACCGGGCCGAAATGCGGGGTGGTCACGGAGACGATCAGCCCGAGCAGGCCGCCGGGAAGGCAGCCGGCGAAGACGTACACGCGGCCGATCATGCGGTGCGCCCGCGGGTGGCGGGCGCGGAACCAGGGCCAGATCTGCAGGCAGCACGTGATCATCGCGATCGAGCCGAAGACGACGTGCAGCGACAGGACGACGAAATGCGGCGGGAAGAAGTCCGGGGCGGGGACGCGCGACTGGCTCGGGTCCATGGACAGGTACGGGGGCAGCGAGAAGGCGATGAACGCCACCGCCACCACCGCCAGCGGTGCCACCCACGGACGGCGCCACCATCGAGGACGATGGGGCCGGGCGGGGGAGGCCGGCGGGTGCTCTGTCGAAAGTGTCATGGCCGCAAGGGTCGGGGCGGTGGCTGACCGTCGGCCTACCACCCGCTGACGCGCCACATGGACATCTGGTCAGGGGTCGCGGTGCGGCGAGGGAAGGCGTGTGGTCGGCAGGGGGCGCGGTGCGGCGGTGTGCTGCTTGAGGCCTGGTCAGAGGCCGTCCTTGACGGCGCCGCCGGGGTCGGGTCAGAGGGCCGCCGTTCGTGACGCGCCGCTGGGAGCCGGTCAGAGGCCGTGTCCTGATCGGGGGAGCGGTGGGTTCCGCCAATAGAGTTGTCAGGGCAATGACCTGACCTGCAGAGGTCAGCGGCGACGCGGAGGATCAGCGGCAATATGACGGTTACGGACGGGGGCGCAGCCATGCCTGAAAACGGCCTCGGGCGGCGCGAGATGCTGGGGACGGCCGGGGCCGCGGCGTGCGGGCTGGCGCTCGCCGGATGCGGCACGAGGGACACCAAGGCTCAGGAGAGCGTCAAGGGCAAGGCCATCACGAAGACGGCTGACGTGCCGGTGGGCGGCGGCAAGCTGATCGAGGACCTGAAGATCGTGGTGACGCAGCCCACGCATGGCGTCTACAAGGCGTACAGCGCGATCTGCACGCACATGGGCTGTGCCCTCAGCACTCCCGAGGACAACGTCATCAAGTGCGCCTGCCACGGGAGCGAGTTCGCCGCCGACAGTGGCAAGGCCATCAAAGGGCCCGCCACCGATCCGCTGGCCGCGTTCCGGGTCAGGGTCGAGGGCGACGGCGTTGTGATCGCCTGAACTGGTAATTGTGCGTAGTCGCCGGGATTGGGCTCGGGCACGCTGAACCGGCGCCATGGCGCTGGCCGTACCTGAAGTGAGGACAATCCTGGGAGGAACGCACAATGACGGAAACGACGCGCCGGACAATGATGCTCGGCGCCGGTGGCGCGGGGCTGGCGGCGGTTCTGACGGCGTGTGCGAGCTACGGTTCGCCGACGACGGAAGCGACGGCTGAGCCTCCAGCCGAAGAGCCGGCCGAGGAGGCGTCGTCCGCGGCACCTAAGAAGAAGTCGGCATCGAAGGGCAAGGCGCTGGCCGCGACCAGCGACATCCCCGAAGGGGGCGGGAAGGTCTTCGAAAGTCAGAAGATCGTGGTCACGCAGCCGACTGCGGGCGATTTCAAGGCGTTCACGGCGGTCTGCACCCACGCGGGCTGCACGGTGGCCACCGTCTCCAACAACACGATCAACTGTCCTTGCCACGGCAGCAAGTTCAGCATCGAGGACGGCTCCGTCGCCGACGGGCCCGCGGGCGAGCCGCTCGCGGAAAAGAAGATCACGGTGGACGGAGACAAGATCAGGCTGGCGTAAGGCGTCTCATGAATTTCTCACCTGGCTGCGTTTGGGTGAGCGCATGGGAGAAGACCTTCGTAGCCGCCGGGCGGTGATCGCAGGCGTGGGCGCAGGTGGCCTGGCGCTGGCGATCACCGCATGCAGCGGCGGTACCGATACCGCGACGAGCGCCGGTGGCGCCACCGAGTCGAGCGCGCCTCAATCCAGCGCCGCTCAGTCCAGTGCCGCACCCCAATCCGGGGGCGCGCTGGCCGCCACCGCCGACATCCCCGTCGGCGGTGGCACGATCTTCAAGGACCAGAAGATCGTGGTCACGCAGCCCACGTCGGGCGAGTTCAAGGCGTTCAGCGCAGTCTGCACGCACAGCGGCTGCACGGTCGGCAGCGTCGCGGACGGGCTGATCGTCTGTCCGTGCCACAACAGCAAGTTCAACATCGCCGATGGTGCCGTGTCGGCCGGCCCGGCTGACAAGCCGCTGCCCGAGCAGCAGATCAAGGTCGACGGCGACCAGATCACGCTCGCGTAGCATCGCCGCTGCGAGGAACGGTCCGGCATGGGCTGGCTTGTCCGATGATGGGGTCCGGTCGGTTGTGCCGGCCGGTCCCGACCAGTGCCGGGTGGCGCCAGAGGTATTGGCTGGAGAGGCGCTGGATGTGCGCCGGCGGTCCTGCCGGGCGGTGGCGTCGGAGGCGCCGGATGCTCGTGCCGGAGGGTGGTGCGGCCGACCGGCGACGGGTGCTCGTGCCGGAGGGTGGTGGGGCCGACCGGGGACGGGGCGACCTTGTCGGTGCGGGCTACTAGGCTTTTGGTCGTGGCGAGATCAGCGGGCAGCCCTTTGAGTTTCCGGCCCAAGCCGGGTTCGATCCCCGATTCCCCGGGGGTCTACCGGTTCAGGGACGCACACGGCCGGGTGATCTACGTAGGCAAGGCCAAGAGCCTGCGGCAGCGGCTCAACTCGTACTTCGCGGATTTCTCCGCGCTGCACCCGCGCACGCAGACGATGCTGACCACCGCCGCCGACGTCGACTGGACCGTCGTCGGCACCGAGGTGGAGGCGCTGCAGCTCGAATACTCTTGGATCAAGGAGTTCGACCCGCGCTTCAACGTGAAATACCGCGACGACAAGTCCTACCCCTACCTCGCGGTCACGATGGCCGAGGACTTCCCGCGGGTGCAGGTCATGCGCGGGGCCAAGCGCAAGGGCACACGCTATTTCGGGCCCTACTCGCACGCCTGGGCCATCAGGGAGACGGTCGACCTGTTGCTGCGGGTCTTCCCGGTGCGGACGTGCAGCGCCGGAGTGTTCAAGCGGGCCGGGCAGATCGGCCGGCCCTGCCTGCTCGGCTACATCGACAAGTGCTCGGCGCCCTGCGTCGGCCGGGTCACCCCGGAGGAGCACCGCGCCCTGGCCGAGGACTTCTGCGACTTCATGGCGGGTAACTCCAACCGCTTCATCAAGCGTCTCGAGAAGGAGATGCGCGACGCCGCCTCCGAGCAGGAATACGAGCGCGCCGCCCGGCTCAGGGACGACATCCAGGCCCTGCAGCGGGCGCTGGAGAAGCAGGCGGTCGTGCTCGGCGAGGGCACCGACGCCGACGTGATCGCGCTGGCCGAGGACCCGCTCGAGGCCGCCGTGCAAGTCTTCTACGTGCGCGGCGGCCGCATCCGCGGCCAGCGCGGGTGGGTGGTCGACAAGGTCGAGGAGACCACGCCCGGCGAGCTGGTCGAGCAGTTCCTGCTGCAGATGTACGCCGAGGCCGCCCCCGAGTCGATGCCCCGCGAGGTGCTCGTGCCCGCCCTGCCGCCCGACAACGAGGCGGTCGCGGAGCTGCTGGGCGAGCAGCGCCGGGCCCGCGTCGACGTACGCGTGCCGCAGCGCGGCGACAAGCGGGCGCTGATGGAGACCGTCGAGCGCAACGCCAAGGAGTCGCTCGCGCAACACAAGATCCGCCGCGCCAGCGACCTGACCACGCGCAGCAAGGCGCTGCAGGAGATCGCCGACGCGCTCGACCTCGACCAGGTGCCGCTGCGCATCGAGTGCTACGACGTCTCCCACCTGCAGGGCGAGAACGTCGTGGCGTCGATGGTGGTGTTCGAGGACGGGCTGGCGCGCAAGAGCGAATACCGGCGCTTCGCGGTCAAGACCAAGGAAGGCGACGTCGCCTCGATCCACGAGGTGATCATGCGGCGGTTCCGCCGTTACCTGGAGGAACGTTCCGCCACCGGCGAGCTGGCCCCCGACGACCAGGACGCGCACGGCCCCATCGACCCCGAGACGGGCAAGCCGCGCAAGTTCGCCTACCCGCCCAACCTTGTCGTGGTCGACGGCGCGGGCCCGCAGGCCGCCGCCGCCCAGCGGGCGCTCGACGAGCTCGGCATCGACGACGTGTCCGTGTGCGGGCTCGCCAAGCGGCTGGAGGAGGTGTGGCTGCCCGGCGACGACCAGCCCGTGATCATGCCTCGGTCGAGTGAAGGTCTCTACCTGCTGCAACGGGTCCGGGACGAGGCGCACAGGTTCGCCATCACCTACCATCGTTCCAAGAGGGCGAAGTCGGTGAAGGAGAGCGCGCTCGACGGCGTGCCCGGCCTCGGCCCCGCCCGGCGGCAGGCGCTGCTCAAGCACTTCGGCTCCGTGAAGAAGCTGCGGGAAGCCACCGCCGCCGAGATCTGCGAGGTTCCGGGCATCGGCCCGTCGATCGCCGAGGTCATCGTCTCGACGCTGAAGGGGGACTCGCCTTGATACCGCCACGGTCGTACAGAGCGGCGAGCTTGGGGCGGAGAGCGGTAGCTTGCGTGACCTGCGGAGCCCCGTGCGAGCGCGACCATGAGCACAGAGCGGCGAGCTTGGGGCGGAGAGCGGTAGCTTGCGTGTCCAGCGGAGCCCCTGTGCGAGCGCGACCATGGACACAGAGGGACATGGCGAAGGCGGGTTCCCGCATTCGCTAGTGTGAAAGGGCGTGCCGCGATGACTGAACCGGGCGTGCCGGGCGGCCGCCGTGCGGTGAGCGCCCGGGTCGCTGGGCCGGCGGGCGGCGTCGGCCGGAGAGGGCGTTGACATGGACACCGGTGAGGCACAGCCGGGACGGAGTGAGGCGATGAGCACCGGGCCGGCGTTCGTCATCGTGACCGGCATGTCCGGGGCGGGACGCAGCACTGCGGCCAAAGCGCTCGAGGACCTGGGCTGGTTCGTCATCGACAACCTGCCGCCGGGCCTGCTGTTCGCGATGGCCGAAGAGGCGGGCAAGGTCAAGCTGGCCGCCGACAAGGTGGCCGCTGTCGTGGACGTGCGCAGCCTCGCCTTCACCACCGACCTCAACGCCGCCATCGAGGAGCTCGAAGGGCGCGGGGTGCGGGTGCGCGTCGTGTTCCTGGAGGCCAGTGACGAGGAGCTGGTGCGGCGCTTCGAAAACGTCCGCAGGCCCCACCCGCTGCAGGGCGAGGGACGGCTGGTCGACGGCATCGCTCGGGAGCGGGGGATCCTGCGGGAGGTGCGGGCCAACGCCGATCTGGTGATCGACACCTCCTCGCACAACGTGCATGATCTGAGAAACAAGATCGTGGCATACTTCGGCGGCGAGGACCGGCCGGGGCTGCGGGTCAACGTGGTGTCCTTCGGGTTCAAGTACGGCCTGCCGGTCGACGCCGACCTCGTCGTGGACTGCCGGTTCCTGCCCAACCCGCACTGGGTGCCCGAGCTGCGGCCGATGAACGGGCTGGAGGCGCCGGTCCGCGACTACGTGCTGGGGCAGCCGGGCGCCAAGGAGTTCCTGGACGCGTACGAGGAGGTCTTGCGGGTGGTCGCCGCCGGGTACGCGCGTGAGGGCAAGAGCTACGCGACGCTGGCGGTGGGTTGCACGGGTGGCAAGCACCGCAGTGTGGCCATGGCCGAGCAGGTCGCCGCCCGTCTGCGCGACCGCGGGATGGAGGTCCAGGTGAGCCACCGGGATGTGGGGCGGGAGTGACCGATGAGGGCTTCGAAGCAGCGGCTCTGCCCGATCCGGCAAGCGGCGGTGCCATCCCGGTAGGGCGTCCGCGGCCGGCTGGTGCTTCCCTGGGAGACTCGGGCGGCTCTCCAGCGGGGCGCGGTGTGGCCGGGGGTGTTCCGCCTGGTGAGGAGGGGCGGTTCAGCGTGGCGTGCCCTACTGGACGGCGGGCGGAGTCCGGGCCGAGCGTGGTCTCGCTCGGCGGCGGGCACGGGTTGTTCGCGTCCCTGTCGGCATTACGGATCGTCACCGACACACTGACCGCGGTGGTGACCGTCGCCGACGACGGCGGCTCCAGCGGGCGGCTGCGCCGTGAGCTCGGCGTCCTGCCGCCCGGCGACCTGCGGATGGCGCTGGCCGCCCTCTGCGGCGACGACGAGTGGGGCAGCACCTGGAGCGAGGTCGTGCAGCACCGCTTCCGGAGCGAGGGCGAGCTGCACGGGCATGCCGTCGGCAACCTGCTGATCGTGGCGCTGTGGGAGCTGCTCGGCGACCCCGTGGCCGGACTCGACTGGGTCGGGCGGCTGCTGGGCGCGCACGGGCGGGTGCTGCCGATGGCGTCGGTGCCGCTGGACATCGTGGCCGAGGTGGAGCTCGACGGCGTCGTCTCGACCGTACGCGGGCAGGTGGCGTGCGCCCTGACGCCCGGCCGCGTCCAGGCCATCTCGCTGGTGCCGGAGGACCCGCCCGCGCGGCCCGAAGCCGTCGCGGCGGTGCTGGAGGCCGACTGGGTGGTGTTCGGGCCCGGGTCGTGGTTCACCAGCGTGCTGCCGCACCTCAAGGTGCCCGAGCTGGCCAGGGCCCTGCACGAGACCAGGGCCAATCGACTCGTCACCCTCAACCTGGCCCCGCAGGTGGGCGAGACCGACGACTTCTCCCCCCAGCAGCATCTGGAGGTGCTCAGGCAGCACGCTCCCGATCTGTCGATCGACGTCGTGCTCGCCGACACCGGAGTGGTCGACGACCCCGACGCGCTGGAGAAGGCCGCCGCCGCGCTCGGCGCGCGGCTCGTCATGGCGGACGTGGCCGCCGGGGACGGCTCGCCGAGGCACGACCCACGACGTCTTGCCTCCGTCCTGGACGAGATTTTCCTCCAGAAGCGTTGATCCTGGTCGGCGTGGCGCGAAGGTGCGAGAGACTGACGGGAGCCGGTCTGCATGGGGGAGAGGACTAACGCTTATGGCGATGACAGGTGTGGTGAAAGACGAACTGAGCCGCCTGCCGGTGTTGAAGCCGTGCTGCCGCAAGGCGGAGGTTTCCACGCTGCTGCGGTTCGCCAGCGGCCTGCACCTGGTGGGCGGGCGGATCGTGATCGAGGCCGAGCTCGACACCAACGCCACCGCACGGCGACTGATCAAGGACATCGGCGAGGTGTTCGGCCACAAGGCGGAGGTGCTCGTCCTCGCGCCCGCCGGGCTGCGCAAGGGCTCGCGCTACGTCGTGCGCGTCTACCGCGACGGTGAGGCCCTCGCCCGCCAGACTGGCCTGATCGACAACCACGGCCGCCCGGTGCGTGGCCTGCCCCGCCAGGTGGTGGCGGGCGCCGCGTGCGACGCCGAGGCCGCCTGGCGCGGCGCCTTCCTGGCGCACGGCTCGCTCACCGAGCCGGGGCGGTCGATGTCGCTCGAGGTCACCTGCCCTGGGCCGGAGGCGGCGCTCGCGCTGGTGGGCTCGGCACGGCGGCTCAAGATCCACGCCAAGGCGCGGGAGGTGCGCGGCGTGGACCGGGTCGTCGTACGCGACGGCGACGCGATCAGCGCGTTGCTCACCCGGCTCGGGGCCCACGACAGCGTGCTCGCCTGGGAGGAGCGGCGGATGCGCCGCGAGGTGCGGGCCACCGCCAACCGGCTGGCCAACTTCGACGACGCCAATCTGCGGCGCTCGGCCCGGGCGGCGGTGGCGGCCGGGGCGCGGGTGCAGCGGGCGCTGGAGATCCTCGGGGAGGAGGCTCCTGAGCACCTGGTGGTGGCGGGGCGGCTGCGGGTCGAGCACAAGCAGGCGTCCCTGGAGGAGCTGGGGCAGATCGCTGATCCGCCGCTGACCAAGGACGCGATCGCGGGGCGGATCCGGCGGCTGCTCGCCATGGCCGACAAGCGCGCCTCCGATCTCGGCATCCCCAATACCGAGGCCAACCTCACCGTTGACATGCTCGCCCCGTGAGCCCGTGATGGCCGCTTGACATGCTCGTCCCGTGGCGGTTGGACATGTTCGCCTGTGGCGGTTAGTCATGTTCGCCTGTGGCGGTTAGTCATGTTCGCCCGTGGCGGTCAGACCGCTCGGCGTGGCGGTCAGACATGTTCGCGCGTGGCGGTCAGACCGTTCGGCGTGGCGGTCAGACATGTTCGCGCGTCGCGGTCAGACCGCTCGGCCTGTGGCTGTTGGATATGTTCGCCCGCGGTTAGACATGCTCGGCCGTGATGGCCGTTTACATCGCCCCGTGATGGCCCTTGCGTCTGTGATGGGTGCGGCGCTACTGAGACCCATCCTTTACGGCAAGCCGAGTGGGCCGCACGCGCCGACGCGCGTTCCGTCTGTCATGGCCGGTCGTGAAGGCTCACGGGTTGCTCGCCGTGACGGAGCGCATGCTTGGCCCACTTCCGTGGCTTGTGTGACGCTGAGCGGGGTCGTCAGTCGCGGGCGGGCTTGCGGGGTGTGAAGAGGTCACCGGCCGGCTGTTCCTTGGCCGGGGTCTGGGCCGGCTCGAACGGGGCGCGGTATTCCGGCTCCTCCTGCTGTTCCGGCTCCTCGGCGCGCTGGGTGCGGCGGATGCGTGACACGCGCAGAGCGAGCAGCAGGAGGGCGGACAGGGCCGCTACGGCGATGTACAGCCAGACCGGCCAGGTGTTCGTCAACGGGCCGCCGTAGAGGGAAAACGCGTGGGAGAGGCCGTCGGAGGCGTTGGTCAGGGTGATGTCACTCAGTTCGGCGGGGGTGTCCTTGCCGTGCATGGCGGCGCCCGCCATGACCGACAAGCCCGCGATCTGGCCGGCGGCCACGGCCGCGCCGGCGTACAGCGCCCCCACGGGGATAAGGATCACGCTGCGTGGGCGTACCGCGCCGATCGCCAGGGTGATGAGCAGCGCGATGAGGAAGGACAGCGCGACGGACAAGGGATGGCCGTTGCCGAACGTCGTGACGGCGTACGGAAGGCGGGTCTGGAACAGGACGGCCGCCCCCAGGCCGGCCGCGCAGATCAGCGCGGCGACTAGTCCTACGGCTAGTCCGGGAAGCAGCCCGGACCGCTTATGTGACATCTCAGCCCCCAGAGAATGCACGAATTTACTCCGATGAGTCGGGCACTTTACTCGAACGTCTCAAAACGTGCGTGCGGAACCGTCATTCAGACTGCGGGGGTGGCAGTGGTCTAAACCAATTTGCGTCCGATAAGGTTCGTGTTTGAGGTTTCAGCCCGCCATCTGTTCGAGGAGTTCGAGTTCCGTGAGCATCCGCGTAGGCGTCAACGGCTTCGGCCGTATCGGTCGCAACTTCTGGCGCGCTGTCGCCGCCAGCGGCAAGGACATCGAGATCGTCGCGGTCAACGACCTGACCGACAACGCGACGCTCGCTCACTTGCTGAAGTACGACAGCATCCTGGGCCGCCTGCCCTACGAGGTGAAGGCCACCAGCGATGAGATCATCGTCGACGGCAAGGCGATCAAGGTCTTCGAGGAGCGCGACCCGGGCAAGCTGCCCTGGGGTGACCTCGGTGTGGACGTGGTCCTGGAGTCGACGGGGCTGTTCACCGACGCCACCAAGGCCAAGGTGCACGCCGACAACGGCGCGAAGAAGGTCATCATCTCCGCCCCGGCGAAGAACGAGGACTTCACGGTCGTCATGGGCGTCAACGACAGCGCCTACGACCCGGCCAAGCACACGATCATCTCCAACGCTTCCTGCACCACCAACTGCCTGGCGCCGATGGCCAAGGTCCTGCACGACTCCTTCACCATCGAGAAGGGTCTGATGACCACCATCCACGCCTACACGCAGGACCAGAACCTGCAGGACGGCCCGCACAAGGACCTGCGCCGCGCCCGTGCAGCCGCGCTCAACGTGGTGCCCACGTCCACCGGCGCCGCCAAGGCCATCGGCCTGGTCCTGCCCGAGCTCAAGGGCAAGCTCGACGGCTTCGCCATGCGGGTGCCGATCCCCACGGGCTCGGCCACCGACCTCACCGTCGACGTCAGCCGCGACGTCACGGTCGAGGAGGTCAACGCCGCGGTCAAGGCCGCTGCCGAGGGCCCGCTCAAGGGCATCATCAGCTACACCGAGGACGAGATCGTCTCCTCCGACATCGTCACCGACCCGGCTTCCTGCATCTTCGACTCCGGCCTCACCAAGGTCATCGGTAACCAGGTCAAGGTCGTCGGCTGGTACGACAACGAGTGGGGCTACTCCAACCGTCTCGCCGACCTGATCGAGCTCGTGGGCCGCGGTCTCTGACGCGGGGTGCCGCCGTCTGGGCCCGTTCTCCGCATGAACGGTCTCGTCGTCCTGTCGTCTCATCGGTGCGACCTCCATGTGAGCGTCGCACCGATCACACGCGATGCGCTGGATCGCAGGAGCGGTCTGGAGGACGAGCGCCGGGAGCGGAGCGACCGGGCAGCGGGAAGGCGGCGGCATTGGCGACCGAGCCGGCTCATGGAGTGAGGCCATGTACACAGTGACGGGAGAATGAGCATGCGCACGCTCGATGATCTCGACGTGAAGGGGCGGCGCGTGCTCGTACGCGCCGACCTCAACGTCCCCCTCGACGGGGAGACGATCACCGACGACGGCCGCATCCGCGCGTCGGTGCCGACGATCAAGGCCCTGCTGGACGGGGGCGCCAAGGTCGTCGTCTGCGCCCATCTGGGCCGGCCCAAGGGCCAGGTCAATCCGAAATACTCGCTCAGGCCGGTGGCCAGGCGCCTGGGCGAGCTGCTCGGCCAGGACGTGGCCTTCGCCGCCGACGTGGTGGGCGACAGCGCGCGAAGCACCGTTGAATCGCTCCAGGACGGCCAGGTGGCCCTGCTGGAGAACCTGCGGTACGAGCCGGGCGAGGAGTCCAAGGACGACGCCGTGCGTGGCGCGTTCGCCGAAAAGCTGGCCGGGCTGGCCGAGCTCTACGTCGGCGACGGATTCGGTGCGGTGCACCGCAAGCACGCCAGCGTCTACGACGTGCCCAAGCTACTGCCGCACGCGGCGGGCGGACTGGTCGTGGCCGAGGTGGATGTGCTGAAGAAGCTCACCGAGGACCTCGAGCGGCCTTATGTGGTGGTGCTGGGCGGCGCCAAGGTCTCCGACAAGCTCGGCGTCATCGCCAGCCTGCTGACCAAGGTCGACCGGCTGCTGATCGGCGGCGGCATGGCGTACACCTTCCTCAAGGCCCAGGGCCACGAGGTCGGCAATTCGCTGCTCCAGGAGGACCAGCTCGACCAGGTGCGCGGCTTCCTCGACGAGGCCGCCAAGCGGGGTGTCGAGCTCGTCCTGCCCGTCGACGTGCTGGCCGCGGTGACCTTCGCCGCCGACGCCGAGCACGAGGCGGTCGAGGCCACCGCGATCCCGGCCGACCGCGAGGGGCTCGACATCGGCCCCAGGACGCGCGAGTTGTTCGCCGCCAAGCTGGCCGACGCCAGGACCGTCTTCTGGAACGGGCCCATGGGCGTCTTCGAGTTCGACGCGTTCTCCGGCGGCACGAGGGCGGTGGCCGAGGCGCTGATCGCCGCCGACGCATTCACCGTGGTGGGTGGCGGCGACTCCGCGGCCGCCGTACGCAAGCTGGGGCTTCCCGAGGACGGTTTCTCGCACATCTCCACAGGCGGCGGAGCCAGCCTCGAATACCTTGAGGGGAAGACCCTCCCTGGACTCGCCGCTCTGGAGGAGTGAGTTGACCATGAAGCGAACCCGACGCAGTGAGTGGAGTGGAGGCCCGACGCAGTCGGGACTCCGCGGAGCGAAAGAAGTGGTGAGCGACCAATGAGCACGCGCAAGCCGCTCATCGCCGGCAACTGGAAGATGAACCTCAACCATCTCGAGGCCATCGCGCTCGTCCAGAAGCTGGCCTTCGCACTCAACGACAAGGACTTCGACAAGGTCGAGGTCGCCGTCCTGCCCCCTTACACCGACCTGCGCAGCGTCCAGACCCTCGTGGACGGCGACAAGCTCAGGATCGTGTACGGCGCCCAGGACCTGTCCCAGCACGACGGCGGTGCCTACACCGGTGAGATCTCCGGCGCCATGCTGGCCAAGCTGGGCTGCACCTACGTCGTGGTCGGCCACTCCGAGCGGCGGCAATACCACGGTGAGGACGACGATCTGGTCAACGCCAAGGTCCAGGCCGCTTACAGGCACTCGCTCACGCCGATCCTGTGCGTGGGCGAGCGGCTGGAGGTCCGCCAAGAGGGCGGTCACATCGCGCACTGTTTCGGCCAACTCGACGGAGCGCTGCGCAAGATCTCGGCGGAGCAGGCAAAATCGATAGTGGTGGCCTACGAGCCGGTGTGGGCGATCGGCACCGGCGAGGTGGCCACCCCTGAGGACGCCCAGGAGGTCTGCGGGGCGCTGCGAGTCAGACTCGCTGAGCTCTACGACTCCGAAGTGGCCTCGGCAGTCCGTATCCTTTACGGAGGCTCGGTCAAGTCAGGCAATATCGCAGGGATCATGGCACAGGCGGACGTCGACGGCGCGCTGGTGGGCGGCGCCAGCATCGATGCAGGTGAGTACGCCAAGATCTGCCGGTTCCCCGAAATGCCAGGCTAACTGAGTCGTTCTGGGGGTGCGACTTGACAACAGGTCGTACCCTCAAGAGGCAAGTTTGAATCGTCACGCGTAACAGAGCATTGAAGGAACAGACATACCGTGGAAATCGGAATCTCCATCGCCCTCATCCTGGCGAGCCTTCTCATGATCCTGCTCGTCCTGCTCCACAAGGGTAAGGGTGGTGGCCTGTCTGACATGTTCGGCGGCGGTTTCTCGTCGAACTTCGGTGGTTCCTCGGTGGTGGAGCGCAACCTCGACCGGCTGACCGTTATCACGGGCACGGTCTGGTTCGTCTGCATCATCGCTCTCGGCCTGCTCATGAGGCCCTGAGCCAACAAAGTCAAACGCGTGACAGTGATTCTCCCCCCGTGTTCCTGCGCGGGGCGATCGAGCGAGGAGTTCATCCGTGGGTAGTGGCAACGCGATCCGTGGCAGCCGAGTCGGCGCCGGCCCTATGGGGGAGGCCGAGCGTGGCGAGGCGGCTCCGCGAGTGCGGGTCTCGTTCTGGTGCGCCAACATGCACGAGACGCGCCCCAGTTTCGCCAGTGACGCGGCGGTCCCCGAGCTGTGGGACTGCCCACGTTGTGGCCTCCCAGCCGGACAAGACGAGGAGGCCCCGCCTGCCCCGCCGAAGAACGAGCCGTACAAGACGCACCTTGCGTACGTGAAGGAGCGCAGGAGCGACAAGGACGGCAAGGCGATCCTCGAGGAGGCACTGGAGCGCCTTCGCGCCAACAAGTCCCCCTGGTAGTCGGCTGACGGCGAAGGGCCCCGGGCGGATGTCCGGGGCCCTTCGCCGTTTCGTCAGGGGCTTTGATGAACCGGCTCGCCGTCCACGAACGTCATGCGCGCCCGCGTCGTCCAGATGTCCTCCGGTGGCAGCGCGAACGGGTCGCGGTCCAGGACCGCCAGGTCGGCGGGTCGGCCGGGCTCGATCGCCCCGGCGGGGGAGCGGTTGATCCAGGCGGAGCCGGAGGTGTACGCGGCCATGGCGGTGGCCAGGTCGATGCGCTGGCCGGCCAGGAACGGCGTCTGCGCGGTCGGATAGCCGGCGTGGATCGAGCCGCCCGGCTCCGTGCGATTCACCGCCACGTGCATGCCCTGCAGCGGGTCGGCGTCCGAGACCGGCCAGTCGCTGCCGGCGCAGAAACGCGTGCCGTGGTCGAGCAGGTCCTTGAACGGGTACTGCCACGACGAGCGCGGCTCGCCCAGGTACGGCAGCGTCAACTCGTCCATCTGGGCGTGGTGGGTGGCCCACAGCGGCTGCAGGTTGGCCGTGACGCCCAGGGCGGCGAACCGCGGCACGTCCGAGGGCTCGATGATCTGCAGGTGGGCGATGTGGTGCCGGTTGGCCGGGTTCGTGCCCTCGAAGCTGTCCAGAGCCTCGCGCACGGCCCGCTCGCCGATCGCGTGGAAGTGGACCTGGAAGCCGAGCCGGTCCAGCTCGGCGACGTACTCCTTCAGCTTGTACGGGTCCACGTACGACAGGCCCGTGCCCCCGCACAGGCAGTACGGCTCCAGCGTCGCGGCCGTGAAGTTCTCCGTGATGCCGTCCTGCATGATCTTGACAGAGGTGGCCTTGAAGCGGTCGAGGCCCTCGGCCGCGGCCCGGCGCTCGACCAGGTCGCCGAGTTGGTCCAGGCCGCGCGTCCGGTCCCACCACAGGGCGCCTGTCACGCGTGCCCTCAGCCGCCCTGAGCGGGCCGCGGACAGGTAGGTGGGCAGTTGGTCGTGGGAGCCCGCGTACGAGCCCACGATGGCGTCCTGCCAGCCTGTGATGCCCAGCGAGAACAGATGCCGCTGCGCGTCCTCCAGCGCGTTCTCCAGGTCCTGGGCGGTCGGGCGGGGGGTGAGCAGGCCGACCAGGTCCATGGCGCCCTCGTGCAGGACGCCGGTGGGCGTGCCGTCGGGGTCGCGCTCGATGCGGCCGTCCACCGGGTCGGGGGTGTCCTTCGTGATCCCGGCCAGGTCGAGGGCGCGGGTGTTGACCCAGGCGGCGTGGTGGTCACGCTGGATCAGGTAGGCCGGGCGATCGAGGAAGTCGAGGTGGTCGCGGTGGGGAAGGCCGTTCGGGAACGCCGACATGTCCCAGCCGCCGCCATCAATCCACTCTTTATCGCGATTTTTCGTGGCATAGTCGGCGATCTTGGCTACGTATGCGTCCAGGCCGAAAAGCTCGGACAGATCGCACTTCGCCCGTTCCAAGCCCGCCTGCACCGGGTGGATGTGCGCGTCCGTGAAGCCCGGCGTCAGCAGGCCGCCGGCCAGGTCCACCGTGTCATGGGCCGGTGCCTGACGGGCCAGCTCGGCCTCGGGGCCCACGGCGGCGATCACGCCGTCGCTCACCAGTACGGCCGCCTGCCGGACGCCTGCAGGAGTGAAGACGCGGCCTCCTCGGAAGAGAATGTTCATCAAGATCTCCTTTGAGGTCAGATGATCAGTGACCGGTGATGAGGTCGGCGAAACGGGCGAGGGCCGAGGTGCGGGGCATGGCGCGCTCCCGGTGGTCGGCGACCCGGTACAGGCGGTACATCGTGTGCACGCCGAGCCAGCGCAGCGGCTCCGGCTCCCACGGGCGGACCTTGCGGCCCACCCACGGCAGGGACGTCAGCTCCGTCTCATCGCCCAGGATCAGGTCGCGGAGCGTGCGGCCGGCCAGGTTGGTGGTGGTGACGCCGTGGCCGGTGTAGCCACCCGCCCAGCCCAGGCCCGTGGCGGGGTCCACGTGGACCGTCGAGCACCAGTCGCGCGGCACGCCCAGCACGCCCGACCAGGCGTGCGCGACCGACGAGGAGCGGGCGGCCGGGAAGAACTCGGTGAGCAACTGCCACAGCGCCTCCACGGTCCACTCGTGGGTGTGGCCGCGGGCGTCGACGCGGGAGCCGTACAGGTAGGGGCGGCCGCGGCCGCCGAAGGCGATGCGGTCGTCGGCGGTGCGCTGGGCGTACATGTAGTAGTGCGCCATGTCCCCGAGCAGTTCGGCGCCCCGCCAGCCGACCTCGTCCCAGAACGACGGCGGCAAAGGCTCGGTGACGATCATGGAGCTGTTCATGGGGAGCCACTGGCGGCGCAGGCCGCGCAGGCGGGCGGTGAAGCCCTCCGTCGCGCGGATCACGTGCCCGGCCGTCACGGTGCCGTACGGGGTGACCGCCCGGTGCGGGACGATCTCCGTAACCGGCGTGCGCTCGTAAAGGGGCACGCCGAGGTCGCGTACGGTCCTCGCCAGGCCGCGCGCCAGCTTGGCGGGCTGGATGCGGGCACAGTGCGGGCTCCAGGAGGCGGCCAGCGCCCCGTCCACCCGTACGTGCTCCGCCGGGTCCACCAGCCGCAGATCGGGCTCATCGATGCCCCACGCGCGGGCCGCCGAGACCGACTCACGCAGCCTGGCGGCCTGGGCGGGGGTCCGGGCCACGTTCACGACGCCGCCCTTGATCAGGTCGCAGTCGATGCCCTCCGCCTCGCAGACCGCGATGACCTCGTCGATCGAGGCGTACATCTCGCGCTGCAGGCGCCGCGCGCCCGCGCCGTAGCGTTCGTGCGAGCCGGCCAGGTCGCCGGTCAGCCAGCCGCCGTTGCGGCCGGAGGCGCCGAATCCGGCGAACTCTTGCTCCAGCAGCACGACCCGCAGGGAAGGGCGGGCTCGCTTGAGGTAATACGCGGTCCACAGGCCCGTGTAGCCGGCGCCGACGATCGCCACGTCCGCCTCCAGGTCGCCGTTGAGCCTGGGGCCTGGGGCGGGCACGCCGGCCGATCGGTACCAGAAGGACACGTCGCCGTTCACGAACTCTGACGACAAGGGAACACGCACGCTCATGCCCCCGTATCCTGCTATATCCGGACACAGGACCGCATCTCACGACGAAATTCGTGATCGATGCGGTACGGGGCGTGGGGGTCGTGGTGCGCCTCTCGGGGCCGTGGCGGAGCAAGCGGGAAAATCAACCATCCTCGGGCAATATCCGGATACATAGGTTCATTCCCCGATGAAACACGTCGTTAGCCGAGGCGTAACAGCTCCCCGGCATGCTGATGGACATGGGATTCTTGCGCATCCGCACCACGGTGGACGAGCGGCCCGGGCGGCTGGCCTCCCTCGCCTCGGCCCTCGCCGACAGGGGCGGCAACATCCTCGGCCTGAGCGTGCAGTCCGACACCGACGGAACCGTTGACGAGTTCGTCGCCGACATCCCCGCCAATCCCGAGACCGTGCGCGAGGCCCTGGAGGCGGCCGGCGGCCGCCGCGTCCAGGTGGTCCCGGCCACCGCCCACGAACTGACCGACGAGCCCACCAGGGCCCTGCTGCTGGCCTCCAGGCTGCGCTCGATGCCCTGGCGGCTGCCCGAGCTGCTGGCCGAGCTGCTGCGCGCGGACGACGCCCGGTGGATCTATGGTGAAGCGGTGAGTGATCTTCCTGACCCGACCCAGCTCGTCGTACCCGTGGCCGCCCGGCGCGCGGTCCGCCTGCGCCGCGCCGACCTGCCCTTCACGCTGACCGAGGCGGCCAGGGCCGCCTCCTTCGCCAGGCTGGCCCAGCCGGCCGTCGAACAGAGTGGCGGCGAGCGTGCGGTCAAGCTGGGCGACGGCGCCGAGGTCACGGTCCGCCCGCTCACCTCGATTTACCGGGAGGCCGTACGCGACCTGCACGACAGGTGCTCGCCGGAGTCGCGCAGGTTCCGCTACTTCACCTCGATGCCCGCGCTGCCGGCCCGCATGTTCGACCGCCTGTGCGACAGGAGCCAGGGATATTCGCTGGTCGCCGGGCACGATGGGCAGGTCGTGGCGATGGCCAACCTGATGTTCACCCCCGACCCGGGCATCGCCGAGATGGCGTTCCTGGTCGAGGACCGCTGGCAGGGGCTCGGCCTGGGCACGGCCATGGCCAGGATGCTGGTCGCGGCAGCCCGCGATCTCGGGTACGCCGAGGTCAGGGCCACCATGCTGTCCGACAACGCCAGGATGCGCAGGCTGCTGGTCTCCCTGGGCGCCACGCTCGGCTACACCGAGGACCCCGGCGTGGTCGAGGCCCGGCTCCCCGTCGGCGCGCTGGCCTCTGCCGACCGGCGGGCCTAGCCGACGCCTTCCTCGTCGTCGTCCCGCCGGTCCCCGGGATTGCCCTTGGGCCGCTGGACGCCCAGATGACGCTCGATGCGCTCCAGGCTCTCCTCGATCCGCATGAGCCGCTCGCCCAGCATGGATCCGCCGGTGAAGAACACCTCGCTCGGGCGCTCCTTGGACCCGCGGCCGACGCGGTCGAGCAGGCGCTGCCGTACGTCGACCAGGTCTGCACCGGCGTCCGCGAGCGCCTGCGCGGCCAGCCCCTCGCCCTCCCTGATCAGCCCGAGCAGGATGTGCTCGGTGCCGATGTAGTTGTGGCGTAGCTGGAGAGCCTCGCGCAGCGACAGCTCCAGGACCTTTTTGGCCCGGGGTGTGAACGGGATGTGCCCGCTCGGCGGCTTGCCGTCGTGGCCGGTCTCGCGCTCGACGAAGGCACGTACGTGCTCCAGCTCCACGCCGCAGCCGTCGAGCACCAGGGCCGCCAGGCCTTCGCCCTCGTGGATGAGGCCGAGCAGGATGTGTTCCGTGCCGATGTATCCGTGGTTCATCATCCGGGCCTCCTCCTGAGCGAGGACGACGACCCGGCGCGCGCGGTCGGTGAAGCGTTCGAACACGGGAGCCTCCGTTCGACTGGGGCTGCCTCCACTATGCGCTACAAACCCGGCCATGTGGGGTATTTGTCTTGTGTGGATCTTGACGAGGTGGCCGACCGCCTTTACGCGCTCCCGCCGCCGGAGTTCACCGCCGCCCGCGAGGCCGAGGCCCGCGCGGCCAAGGACGCGGGCGACGTACGGCTCTCGCGCGACATCGCGAAATTCCGCAAGCCCACGGTGTCCGCCTGGGCCGTGAACAAGGCCGCTCGCGAGCACCCGGAGGAGCTGGCCGCGCTGCTCGACGTGGGGGAGCGGCTGCGTGCGGCCTGGCAGGAGCAGGACGCCGACGCCCTGGCCGAGCTGACCCAGCGCCGCAACGCGGTCACCGGCAGGCTGAGCAGGCTCATCAGGCAGTCCGGCGACCTTTCCGCGGCGGCGGCCGCCGAGGTCGACCAGACTCTCGACGCCGCCGTCGTCGACGCCGACGCGGCCGATCAGGTACGTCGCGGCCAGCTGGCCAAGCCGCTCAGCTACAGCGGCTTCGCGCCCGCCCCGATCCCGCGAGAGCGCCCCTCCAGGAGGAAGAAGCCCACCGCCGAGGAGGAGGCGGACAAGGCCAGGGAACGCGAGCAGGCCGAGGCCAGGAAGGCCAAGGAGCGTCAGGAGGCCGAGGCCGCGCACCGGGAGTGGCGCGCCGCGCTGGAGACGGCGACCACGGAGTACGACGAGCGCGCCGAGAAGGTCGCCACGCTGGAGCGGATGCTGGCCGAGGCACGCAAAGAGCTCGACGGCAGCAGGAAGCGGCTTGAGGTGGCGCGGCGCGAGGAGCGGCACGCGCGGCAGCGGCTGGATCGTTAGGCTATGGTGTACGAAACGGTTTCGTACACATCTGGATCGGAGTGGCGATGACTGCGTGGACCCCCGCCTCCATGCCGGACCTGACCGGCAAGACAGCCGTCGTGACCGGCGCCAACAGCGGCATCGGCCTGCCGACCGCGCTCGAGCTGGCCCGGCACGGCGCGCGTGTCGTCGTGGCCGCACGCTCGGCCGAAAAGGGCGGCGCCGCGGTCACGCGGATCCTGAGCGACGTGCCCGGTGCACGGGTCGAGTACGCCCGCCTCGACCTGGCCGACCTGGCTTCCGTGCGGGAGTTCGCCGCCGGCGTCGCCGAGGTGGACCTGCTCGTCAACAACGCGGGCATCGGCATGACCCCCAGGCGGGAGACCAAGGACGGCTTCGAGCTGCAGTTCGGCACCAACCACCTGGGACACTTCGCGCTCACGGGCCTGCTGCTGCCGAAGCTGCTCGCCCGCGCGGGCGCGCGGGTGGTGACGGTCTCCAGCAGCGCGCACGACATGGGCAAGATCGACTTCGACGATCTGGGGCTGGAACGCGGATACAGCCGCTTCGGCGCGTACGGCCGGTCCAAGCTGGCCAACCTGCTCTTCACCCTGGAGCTGCAGCGGCGTGCCGAGAAGGCCGGTGCGGGCCTGATCTCCGCCGCCAGCCACCCGGGCACCACCGCCACGAACATCGTCAAGCTGGGGCCGCTGCAGCCCCTCTTCGGCCTGTTCTTCCAATCGGCCGAGCAGGGCGCCCACCCCTCCCTGTACGCGGCCACCTCGCCCGCCATCCGCGGCGGCGAGTTCGTGGGCCCCAAGCTCAAGATCCTCACGCCGTCGGAGACCGCCAGGTCAGAAGAGCTCGCACGGCGGCTGTGGGACGTGTCCACCGAGCTGACGGGCGTACGATTCGAAGAGATCACCTATAGCTAGAAGGACGTGTACGTGGCTCCACTCGACCCTGAGCGTGACAGGGCCATCCTCGACGCCACGATGGAGCTGCTGTCGGAGGTCGGCTACGACCGCATGACGGTCGACCAGATCGCCAAGCGGGCCAAGGCCAGCAAGGCCACCATCTACCGGCGCTGGGCGGGCAAGCCTGAGCTGGTCGTGGACGTCATCTGCCGGCGATTCGACATGGATCCGCCGCTCGGGCAGGACACCGGCTCACTCCGCGGCGATCTGGCGGCCATCTTCCGCAGCCTGTGCCAGGTGGTGGAGCGCAAGCACACGCTGGTCATCGGGCTGTCCTCGACGCTGGTGTCCAACCAGGAGCTGGCGCGCACACTGCGCACGCACATGCAGGCCAAGGACCTGGGCGACGTCAAGACGCTGCTCGACCAGGCGGTGGAGCGGGGAGAGCTGGCCGGGGCCGTGGATCCCGCGCGGCTGTTCGCGATCGCGGAGGCTCTCGTGTGGCACCGCTTGATCTTCAACGGACCGCCGCTCGACGAGGCTTTCGTCGCGGAGTCCGTTGACCGGGTGCTGCTGCCGGTGGTGACCGCCTGGTCGGGCTAGCGGGAGGGTGACCGCTCGGTCGGCGGGCTGGGCAGGGCCGCTGGGGACCGCTCGACTGCTGGGCCGGCTGGGAGCCGGTCCTAACCCGGGCTGCGCGTGGCGTGGGCCAGGTAGGCGCACACGGGGAAGCCGTCGCGCTCGTACGGGGCCGCGAGGCGCGTGTAGTGCCCCTTGATACGCGCGACGATCTCCGGCGGCTGACTGGAGATCACCGCGAACCGCGGCCCGCCCGCCTCCACGATGTCCGTCCACCAGGCCCCGAGATCCACCCGGTGCCGCCACCGGATGGTCTCCACGGCCGCCTCCTCGAACTCCGCGCTCATAAGCAGCGCGGCGAAGCGGTCCGGCGTGTCGTTGGCGGTGAACGGGCGGGGCGGCGGCTCGTACGACACCTCGGCCGCCTCGATGGCCTCCGTGAAGACGTTCGTGGCCGTCATCTCGTCGGCCTTCCACCACGTCAGGGCGATCGCCCCGCCCGGACGCAGCACCCGGTGCAGCTCCCGGAGCGCCTCACTCGTGTTCGGCACGTGGTTGATGACGAAATTTCCCGCCACGGCGTCGAATCCCCCGTCCTCGAACGGCAGGTCGGGCAGCGCGGCCTGCCGGATCGTGGCGTACGGGTGGCGTCGTGCGGCCAGCTCCACCATGTGCGGATCGGCGTCTACCGCGGTGACCTCCGCCCCTAAGGCGAGCGCCGCGGCGGTCACCACGCCGGTGCCGCAGCCGACGTCGAGCAGGCGGGCGGCGTGTGCGCGCTCGAGCAGGGGGCCGACGGTGTGGGAGCTCAGCTGGGCGAAGCCGCGGTCGTACGCTTCGGCGTTGATCACAGACCTAGCGTAACCCAAACATGTAATTTAACACTTTGCTGTGAGATTTCGGCGCTCAGGCTATGAAAAGCGGAGACATGCGACCTAGGGTCGTCGCCATGACCACCATCGACGCCTCCACCGACGCCTTCATTCGCGCGCTTCCCAAGGTCGAGCTCCACGTCCACCTGGTCGGCTCCGCCTCCATCACCACCGTCCTGGAGTTGTCACGCCGCCACCCCGGCGGCGGCGTCCCCTCGACCGAGGAAGAACTGCGCCGCTTCTACACCTTCCGCGACTTCCCGCACTTCGCTCGGGTGTACCGAGCCCTCAACCAGCTGGTACGCGAGCCGGAGGACGTGGCGACCCTGGTGCTCGGCCTGGCCCGTGACCTCGCGCCCCAGGGCGCCCGCTACGTGGAGCTGCAGGTCACGCCGTACGCCCATCACGTCGTCGGCATGCCCATGCGCGAGGTCACCGAGGCCCTCGACCTGGCCGCCCGCCGCTCGCTGGCCGACCATGGCGTGGAAATGGCGTACATCTTCGATATCCCCGGCGAGTACGGCGAGGAGGCCGCCAAGATCACCATCGAGCACTCCCTCCAGGAACCTCCCGCCGCGCTGGTAGGTTTCGGCATCGGCGGTATCGAACAAGAACGCCCGAAATATCGCGACGCCTACCGCTCCGCGTTCTCCGCCGCCCGCGCCGCCGGTCTGCACAGCGTTCCGCACGGTGGCGAGATGTCCGGCCCCGAGACGATCTGGGAGGTCATCGAGGGCTACGGCGCCGAGCGCATCGGCCACGGCATCAACTGCCTTACCGACCCCCGCCTGGTCGCCCACCTGCGCGACACCCAGCTCCCCCTGGATGTCTGCCCCACCTCCAATGTGTGCACGGGCCAGATCACCCGCATCGAGGACCATCCGCTGCCCCGGATGCTGGAGGAGGGCCTGTACGTCACGCTCAACAGCGACGACCCACCCATGTTCGCCACCACGCTGGCCGACGAGTACCGGGTCGCGGCGGAGGCCTTCGGCTTCGGCAAGAGCGAACTTGCCCAGTTCGCCCGCAACGGTGTGCGCGCCTCATATATGGCAGAAAACCGCAAGCGGGCTATGCTCGCAGAAATCGACGCCCTGCTGGCGAGGACGTGAGCTCGGTGACCATCCCAGGCTGACCAGGCGCTCCAGGCTCGTCAGCAGTTCCGCCACGGCCTGCGGCACGCGCTTGTAGCGCCGCCCGGCAAATGACTCACGGAGACGCCGGCCGCCCCAGCTCCGGCGGGATCTTCCCGGCCGCGGCGCGATCCAGCAGGAACAACGTCCGCCCGCGCCCGCGGGCGCCCGCGGCGGGCACCTGGACGGGGCCCGAGTGGGACAGGGCCAGGCGGACGGCGCCGGACTTCTCCTCGCCGGCCGCCACCACCCACACTTCCCGCGCCGCCTGGATGGCGGGCAGCGTCAGGGAGATGCGGGTGGGGGGCGGCTTGGGGGAGCCATGGACGGCCACCACCGGGCGGGTGTCGTACAGGGCCGGCATGCCCGGGAACAGCGAGGCCACGTGCGCGTCCGGGCCCATCCCGAGCAGCATCACGTCGAAGTTCGGCACCGGGCCGTGGTCCTCGGGACGGGCGGCGGCCTCCAGCTCGGCGGCGTAGGCGTCGGCCGATTCCTCGGCCGTCATGCCCGAGTCGGGGCCGCGCATGACGTGGACCCGCTCCGGGGCCACGTCCACCTGGTCGAGCAGGGCCTCGCGGGCTCCGGTCTCGTTGCGCTCCTTGTCGCCGGAGGGCAGGAAACGTTCGTCCCCCCACCAGATGTCCAGACGCCGCCAGTCGACGGCATCGCGGGCGGGCGTCGCCGCGATGGCGGCCAGCGTGGCGACGCCGACGGTGCCGCCGGTCAGGACGATCGAGGCCGAGCCCTTGGCCGACTGCACGTCGACCAGGCGGGTGATGATCCGTGCGGCCACCGCCTTGGCCAAGACGTCGGCGCTGCGGTGGACGACGATGGTGGGGACGCTCACAGACATTACTTTCTCAGCCACGGTCTCTCAGGTCATCCCTTGTAGGTCCGGGCGAACCGCTTGACCGCCGCCTCGTAGATCTCGTCGCTGTCCAGCCTGCGCATTTCCTCGGCCATCAGCTCCGAGGTGTGCCGCCTGGCCAGGGCCACGTTCCGGTCCGGCTGGCCGGGCCGCGACAGCGTGGCCAGCCGGGCGTCGGTCCTGACCACGGTCAGTTCGCCCTCGGCCAGCTGCAGGCGTACGGCGGTGAGGCCGGGGCCGGCCGAGTCGGCGACCTTGATGGGCGCGCCGAGCCGTTCCGACAGCCAGGCGGCCAGCAGCGGCGCGCTCGGATTGCCCTTGGAGGCCTCCACCACGCCCTTGCGTACCTTGCCCACCGGCTGGTCGAACGCGGCGGCCAGCAGACTGCGCCACGGCGTCAGGCGGGACCAGGCCAGGTCGGTGTCGCCGCGGGCGTACCCCCTTGCCCTGGTCACCAGCGACTGGACGCCGCCGTCGGACATGCCCCTGGCGTCGGTGATGCGCCGCTGGGCCAGTACGCCGATCGCGTCCTTGGACGGCACGTCCGGGGCCAGGCCCGGCCACCACACCACGACCGGCGTGTCGGGCAGCAGCAGCGGGCTGACCACCGAGTCGGCGTGCTGGGTGAGCTCGCCGTACAGGCGCAGCACCACGACCTCGCCCGGCGTGGACTCCCCGATGCGCAGCTCGGCGTCGAGCCTGATGGGCTCCTCGACCTCACGGTTGATCACCACGATGATGCGCGACGGGTGCTCGCGGGCCGCCTCGGCGGCGGCGCGGAGCGCGTCGTACTGATGGCGCTCCTCGCAGACCACCACGAGCGTCAGCACCATGCCGATGGCGGGTGCGCCCATCTGATGGCGCAGGTGCATGAGCTGCGCCGAGATCTTCCCCGCCGTCGTGTCCGACAGCATGAAAGTCGTCACTAAAGTCTCCTCCACACACGGCCGTCACGCGCCATCATCGCGTCCGCTGACGGCGGCCCCCACGAGCCCGATTCGTAGGGCTCGGGCTGGCCCTGAGTGGCCCAGAACTCCTCGATCGGGTCGAGGATCTTCCACGACAGCTCCACCTCCCGCTGGTGCGGGAACAGCGGCGGGTCGCCGATCATGACGTCGAGCAGCAGCCGCTCGTACGCCTCGGGCGACGACTCCAGGAACGACTCGCCGTAGGCGAAGTCCATGGAGACGTCGCGCACTTCCATGGCCGTCCCCGGCACCTTCGAGCCGAAACGCACCGTGATGCCCTCGTCCGGCTGGACGCGCACCACGAGCGCGTTCTGGCCGAGGATCTCGGTGTCGTCCTTGCTGAAGGGCAGGTGCGGCGCGCGCTGGAACACCACCGCGACCTCCGTCACCCGGCGGCCCAGGCGCTTGCCGGTACGCAGGTAGAACGGCACCCCCGCCCACCGCCTGTTGGCGATCTCCAGCTTGATGGCGGCGTACGTCTCCGTGGTCGACGCGGCCGAGATACCGTCCTCCTGGAGGTAGCCGACGACCTTCTCGCCGCCCTGCCAGCCCGCCGAGTATTGTCCGCGCGCCGTGTTGAGCCCCAGGTTGGCCGGCAGGCGCACGGCCTTGAGCACCTTTTCCTTCTCCCGCCGCAGCGCCTGGGCCTCGAACGAGGTCGGGTCCTCCATCGCGACCAGCGCGAGGAGCTGGAGCAGGTGGTTCTGGATCACGTCGCGGGCCGCGCCGATGCCGTCGTAGTAGCCGGCCCGCCCGCCGATGCCGATGTCCTCGGCCATCGTGATCTGGACGTGGTCGACGAAGCTGCGGTTCCAGATCGGCTCGTAGAGGTTGTTGGCGAACCTCAGCGCCAGGATGTTCTGGACGGTCTCCTTGCCCAGGTAGTGGTCGATCCGGAAGATCGAGCTCTCCGGGAAGGCGGACGTGGTGATCTCGTTGAGCTCGTGCGCCGACTGCAGATTGTGCCCGAACGGCTTCTCGATGACCACTCGCCGCCACGATCCCTCGGGCGCGTCGGCCAGCCCGGTCCGCTTGAGCTGCTCCACCACCAAAGGGAAGAACTTCGGCGGCACCGACAGGTAGAAAGCGTAGTTTCCGCCCGTGCCCCGAGTCTGGTCGATCTCCGCCAATGCCATGGCCAGCGCGTCGAACGCCCCGTCGTCGGAGAACTCGCCCGGCACGAAATGGATGCCTTCGAGCAGCTGCCTCCAGACCTCTTCACGGAACGGTGTCCTGGCGTGCGCCTTGACCGCGTCGTGCGTCAGCTGGGCGAAATCCTGGTCCTTCCAATCCCGCCGGGCGAAACCGACCAGCGAGAACCCCGGCGGGAGCAGCCCACGGTTGCCGAGGTCGTAGATCGCCGGCAGCAGCTTGCGCTTGGCCAGGTCACCGGTCACGCCGAACAACACCATCACGCAGGGCCCGGCCACTCTGGGCAGGCGTTTGTCACGCGGATCCCGCAGGGGGTTCGCGGCCACCACTTCCTGCGTGGTGGCGGTGGCCGCGACGGCCGCCGCAACGGTGGCGGCTTCCTCCACGGGTGCTCCAGGGTCTGTCATCTCAAACCTCCTGTGCGGCTGCGAGCAGGTGCGCGACCCCTGCCGCGCGGTCGGTCAAATGCAGGCGTACGGCGGGCCGTCCGCGCGTTTCGATGGCCTCCAGGTCGCCGAGCGCCTGGGCGAACTGGAGGCGGCCCAGCGTGTAAGGCTTGCCCGGGACCGCGACGTCCTCCGTCACCGCCCCGGTGATCTGCAGGAACACCCCGTTCTGGGGTCCGCCCATGTGGAATTGGCCGGTCGTGTGCAACGACCGCGGGCCCCACCCGAACGTCACCGGCCTGTCGGTACGCAGCGCCAGCAATGCCCGTAGCGTGGCCGGGTCGGCCATCATCCAGGCGTCGGTCATCTGCTCGAAGTCGGCGCCGTCGGACACCGGCGCGTCGAACGCCGCCAGCCGGTCCAGGTAGGCCGTCACCGCCAGGTGGCCGTCGGCCGGTATGGCATGCAGCAGCTCGATGAACACCCCGGGCAGGTCCTTGGCCGTCACCGGGCCGTACACCTCGACCGGGCCGTCCACCAGCGCGGGCGCACCCGCCGGCAGCTCGGGCAGGGCCAGCAGGGCGGCTGTGTTGTCCGTGGGCTCGGCCATGTCCGGCCGATCGGCCGGGTCGACCTCCAGCAGCAGCGCGGCGACGGCGGCGGCGTACTCCCAGACGAGGAACTGCGCGCCCAGCGGCCCATCCACGCGCACGTGCCCGACGTCGGACTCGATGGCGACGACCAGTTCGTCGTGGGCACGGTGGGGGTCGGCGCCCACGACGGGCAGGATCCCCCTGCCCCGCTTGCCGGTGTACTCGGCGACGAGCGCCTCGATCCAGTCGGGCAGCCCGGCGATGGCGGAGAGCTGGTCCTCCAGCAGCAACTTGTCACGGCCGCCGAGCGCCGCGCCGCCGAGCGCCGCGCCCAGGGTGAGCCCTGGGTTGCCGCTGTCCCGCGACAGCAGCGGCAGCACCTCTTCGGCGTCGTCGAGCAACCGCGCCACGTCAGCCCCCGCCAGCGCCGCGGCCACCAGCGCTGCCGCCGGCACGGCCGTGCCCCAGCGGCCCGCCGGCGACGCCGGACCCGGCCCGCCGACCGGGGACGCCCCTTCCTCGCCGGGGCCGCCGGGCGGTGACGGTGCGTCGCGGACGCTCGACGGCAGCAGGCGGTGGCCGCGCTCCACGGCCCGCCGCTCCAGCGGCGAGCCGGGGTCGGCGACGGCCACGACGCGCTGCGCGGCGTCGATGCCCGCCTCCGCGAACAGCTCCTCGTAGATCCGGAGCACGCAGTCCGTCTCCACGGCGGAGCCCGCCACCACCATGACCGTGGACTCCAGCGGCTCGGCCAGCGCCCGGCGTACCTGCCCGGGGTCGGACGTGTCGAGCACGGTGAGCGGCACGTCCGCAGTGTCGCAGATCGCCTCCGCCGCCAGTGCCGCGCCGCCCGTCGCGGCCAGCACCACGTTCGTCAGACCCGCGGCACGGGTCTGCTGTGCGAGCTCGCCCAGTTCGGGTAGCAGCTCGCGGGAGGCGCGGAGCGGCAGCCCGCCCGCCCCGGCCTCGGCGTCCCCTCTTATTGGCTCGGGAGCTCCGCTCCCTTCGCCACCCCACAGCGTGGGGTCGCCGGCGGCGAGCCGCGCGGGCACGCCGTCGGCGACGAGACGCCCCGCGACGGAGGAGGCGGCCGAGGCCACCTTCTCGTCGCGGTAGAGCACCTCCATCACGGAACCAGGTTCTTGGTGACGCTCTCGAGCAGCTCGTTCCAGGACGCCGCGAACTTCTGCACGCCCTCTTCCTCGAGTACCTTCACCACGTCGTCGTAGTCGACGCCGGCCTCCTTGAGCGCCGCCATGGTGTTCCAGGCGTCCTCGTAGAACGGCCGGATGGTGTCACCGGTGATGTCGGCGTGGTCGGCGGTCGAGTCGAGCGTCTTCTCCGGCATCGTGTTGACCGTGCCGGGGGCGACGAGCTGGTCGACGTAGAGCGTGTCGGAGTACTCAGGGTTCTTCACGCCGGTCGAGGCCCACAGCGGGCGCTGCGGCCGGGCACCGGCCGAGCGCAGCCGCTGCCACCGCTCGGTGTTCATGACCTCCTCGTACGCCGCGTACGCCAGCCGCGCGTTGGCCACGCCCGCCTTGCCCTTCAGCTCCGGCTTACCCGCCTTGTCCAGCCGCTTGTCGATCTCGGTGTCGACGCGGCTGACGAAGAACGAGGCCACCGACTCGATCGTGGCCAGGTTGAGCCCCTTGGCCTGCGCGGCCTCCAGGCCGGCGAGCCATGCGTCCATGACCGCGCGGTAACGCTCCAGCGAGAAGATCAGGGTGACGTTGACGCTGATGCCCTCGGAGATCGCCTGCGTGATCGCCGGCAGGCCCTCCAGGGTCGCCGGGATCTTGATGAACAGGTTGGGCCGGTCCACCATCCACCACAGCGCCCGGGCCTCGGCCACGGTCTTCTCGCTCTCGTGGGCCAGGCGCGGGTCAACCTCCAGCGACACGCGGCCGTCCACGCCGCCGGTGGCGTCGAAGACCGGGCGCAGCACGTCGCAGGCCCAGCGGATGTCGTAGGCGGTGATCGCCCGCACGGCCTCGTCCACGTTGACGCCGCGGATGGCCAGGTCGTGCAGCTGCACGTCGTAGGCGTCGCCCTTGCTGAGCGCGCCGGCGAAGATCGTCGGGTTGGAGGTGACCCCGACGACGTTCTTCTCCCTGATCAACTGCTCCAGGTTGCCGCTGCGCAGCCGCTCACGGCTGATGTCGTCGAGCCAGATGGCCACGCCCTGGCCGGACAGCTTGTTGAGGATCTCGCTCATGTCTTCTTCAGTTTCCCGTCGTCTCGCCTTTTTCCTGGCCAAGCTTGGCCAGGCTCGCATGTGCCGCCGCCGCCACGCGCTCGGCCGTCAGCCCGAACTGCTCGTACACAGTCTTGTACGGTGCCGACGCACCGAAGTGTTCGAGGCTGACCACTTCGCCGCATTCGCCGACGAACTGGTGCCAGCCGAGCGCGATGCCCGCCTCGACCGCGACGCGAGCCCTGTTCGACGACGGCAGAACAGTCTGCCTATATGCGGAATCCTGCCCGTTGAACCACTCCACACACGGCATGGAGACGACTCGCGTGGGGATGCCCTGCTCCTCGAGAAGCTCGCGGCCCTCCACGGCGATCTGCACCTCGCTGCCGGTGGCGATGATGATCACCCTGGGCTGGCCGTCGGACGCCTCGCGCAGCACGTAGCCGCCGCGGGCCACGCCGTCGGCGCTGGTGCCCTCGTAGACCGGCAGGTTCTGCCTGGTCAGCGCGAGCGCGGCGGGCCGGTCCTTGTGCTCCAGCACGGTCTTCCACGCGTACGCGGTCTCGTTGGCGTCGGCCGGGCGGACCACATCGAGGCCGGGGATCGCGCGCAGCGCCCACAGGTGCTCGATCGGCTGGTGGGTGGGGCCGTCCTCGCCCAGGCCGATGGAGTCGTGCGTCCACACGTAGGTGACCGGCAGCTTCATCAGCGCGGCCAGACGCACCGCCGGGCGCATGTAGTCGGAGAAGACGAGGAACGTGCCGCCGTACGGGCGGGTGCCGCCGTGCAGGGCGATGCCGTTGAGAATGGCGCCCATGGCGTGCTCGCGGATGCCGAAGTGCAGCGTGCGGCCGTAGCGGTTACCGGGGAACTCCTTGGTCTGGTATTCCTCCGGAATGAAGGACGGCTCGCCCTTCATCGTGGTGTTGTTGGACTCGGCCAGGTCGGCCGAGCCGCCCCACAGCTCGGGCAGCACCGGCGCCAGCGCGCTCAGCACCTCGCCCGACGCCTTGCGGGTGGCCATCGACGCGTCCACCTTGAATGACGGCAGTGCCCTGTACCAGCCGTTCGGCAGCTCGCGGTGCGAGATGCGGTCGAGCTCTTCCGCACGCTCGGCGTTGGCCAGACGCCATTCGGCGTAGCCCTTCTCCCACTCGGCGTGCACGGCGCGGCCGCGCTGGGCCACCTCGCGGGCGTGCGCGAGCACGTCGGCGGGCACGTCGAAGGTCTTGGCCGGGTCCATGCCGAGGACTTCCTTGGTGGCGGCGACCTCCGCCTCACCCAGGGCCGAGCCGTGGATCTTGCCGGTGTTGCGCTTGTTGGGGGCCGGCCAGCCGATGATCGTGCGCAGCCGGATGAACGACGGCCGGTCGGTCTCGGCCTTGGCCGCCTCCAGCGCGTCGTACAGGGCCTGCACGTCCTCGTGGTAGTTGTCGCCGGCGGTCCAGTCGACGCTCTCCGTGTGCCAGCCGTAGGCCTCGTAGCGCTTGACCACGTCCTCGGACTTGGCGATCAGCGTGTCGTCCTCGATGGAGATGTGGTTGTCGTCCCACACGACGATGAGGTTGCCCAGCTTCTGGTGGCCGGCGAGGGAGCTGGCCTCGTGGCTGATGCCCTCCTCGATGTCGCCGTCGCTGACGAAGCACCAGATGTGGTGGTCGAACGGCGAGGCGCCGAGCTCGGCGTCGGGGTCGAACAGGCCGCGCTCGCGGCGGGCGGCCATCGCCATGCCGACCGCGTTGCCCAGGCCCTGGCCGAGCGGGCCCGTCGTGGTCTCGACGCCCGCGGTGTGGCCGTACTCGGGGTGGCCGGGGGTCAGGCTGTCCCACTGGCGCAGCCGCCTGAGGTCGTCGAGCGTCAGGCCGTAGCCGGAAAGGTAGAGCTGGAGGTAGAGGGTCAAGCTGGTGTGGCCGCACGACAACACGAAACGGTCCCGGCCGAGCCAGTTGGGATCGGTGGGATCGTGGCGCATCACACGCTGGAACAGCAAGTATGCGGCGGGGGCCAGACTCATGGCGGTGCCGGGATGACCCGAGCCCGCCTTCTCCACTGCGTCCATCGCCAGGGCTCGAATGACGTCGACCGCCTGCTTGTCCAGGTCGGTCCAGTCAAGGGCTGGCACGAGTTCGGTGCTCAAGTGCTCGATCTCCGGAATCTAGTTGTCATCGGTCATGCCGGTTGGCTATCCCGCCCACAGGGACCCTAACCGAGTGGAGCCGCTGATCAATTCCATATCCACCCGTGCGTGTCCATGTACGGCGCAAGCCCCCCATTGGCCGGACCGGCCCACCCTGCGACTACAGTTTGTTGGGTTCGCAGAGGCGTCACCGGCGCCCACCCATGGATCCGCTCTTATCAGAGGTTACGCGTTGACTCCGCACAGGCTGGAAGCGCCTTGACGGTGCTGACCAACAGGCAGGCGACGGCGCCATCTCCGCAGGTGGAGGCGCCGCGCTCGATCGGCATGATCGTCAAGGCCTACATCGCGCTCACCAAGCCGCGGATCATCGAGCTGCTGCTGATCACTACGCTGCCGGTGATGTTCCTCGCCGCCGGTGGGCTGCCGCCGCTGTGGACGTCCATCTCGGTCATGGTGTTCGGCACCCTGTCGGCGGGCAGCGCCAACGCGCTCAACTGCTATGTGGACCGCGACATCGACCAGAAGATGCGCCGCACCCGCCGCCGGCCGCTGGCCCGGCACCAGGTGTCGCCGCGCGGCGCGCTGATCTTCGGGATCGTGCTCGGCGTCCTGTCCCTGGTCGGGCTGTGGGTCACCACCAACTGGCTGGCGGCCCTGCTGTCGACCGCGGCGATCCTGTTCTATGTGCTGGTCTACTCGATGATCCTCAAGCGGCGCACGGCCCAGAACATCGTGTGGGGCGGCATCGCCGGGTGCATGCCGGTGATGATCGGCTGGGCGGGCATCACGGAG
This sequence comes from Nonomuraea sp. 3N208, assembly GCF_052245935.1. Classification (NCBI taxonomy): domain Bacteria; kingdom Bacillati; phylum Actinomycetota; class Actinomycetes; order Streptosporangiales; family Streptosporangiaceae; genus Nonomuraea; species Nonomuraea sp. 3N208. The sequence continues at coordinate 61,639 of NZ_JBQQBR010000047.1, forward strand.
CGGCTCGACTGGGCGCCGCTGGTGTTGTTTGGGGTGGTGTTCTTCTGGACGCCGCCGCACACCTGGACGCTGGCCATGCGCTACAAGGAGGACTACGCGGCGGCCAAGGTGCCGATGCTGCCGGTGGTGGCCACCGAGCGGCGGGTCATCCTGGAGTCCATCGCCTACACCTGGGCGACCGTGCTGTGCTCGCTGGCGCTGTGGCCGGTGGCGCACACCACGCTGTTCTACCCGGTCGTGGCGGCCGTGCTCGGCGTGATGTGCCTGTGGGAGGTGCACCGCCTGCTGGCCCGGCTCAACGCCGGCAAGACCGGCGTCGACCTGCGGCCCATGCGTTTCTTCCACTGGTCCAATGCCTACTTGGCGCTGCTCTTCCTCGCCGTCGCCATCGACCCGCTGCTGGCCTGATCGCCGCTGTGGCGAGCCCTTTCTGGACGGTGAGGAGTGGCTATGCCCGCACGGCCACCGGCACCCTGATCCGTTAAAGTCACCCTATGGCGTCCCGTGATCCACGCTGGGTGTTGAAGGACCGCCCCTCATTGGCGTTGATCATCGGGCTGGTCCTCACCGGCATCTGCGCTCTGGTCTCCTTCTCGTTCGACGTGCTCAACGGCGAGCCGGTGCAGTTCTTCATCGCACTCACGCTGGCGCTGGCCCCGGTGCCGCTGCTGCTGGCCGCAGTGCTGGCGCTGGACCGGATGGAGCCGGAGCCGCGCAGCAACCTGATCTTCGCCTTCGCGTGGGGCACGGGCATCGCGGTGCTGGTCGCGGGCGTGGTCAACTCGCTCAACCTGCACTACATCATGGACACCGTCAAGCTGTCGGAGGACACCGCCCGCAACATCGCGGCCACGTTCGGCGCTCCCGTGGTCGAGGAGACGATGAAGGGGCTGGTGCTGCTGGGGCTGCTCAGGTTCCGCCGGGCCGAGTTGGACGGGCCGACCGACGGCATCATCTACGCCAGCATGGTGGGCCTCGGCTTCGCCATGAGCGAGAACGTCAGCTACTACCTCGCCGCACTCAACTCCGAGTCGGGGGTCAAGGGACTGGCGGTCACCGTGGTGCTGCGCGGCATCCTGTCGCCGCTGGCGCATCCGCTGTTCAGCTCGATGATCGGCGTCGGCGTCGCCTACGCCGCCCAGCGCAGCGGCTCCGAGCGGGTGTTCTACATCCTGGCCGGCTGGTCGGGCGCGATGATCCTGCACGGCCTGTGGAACGGCCTGGCCTCCTACGGCGGCTTCCCCGGCCTCGTGGTGGCCTATCTCACGCTGCTGGTGGTGCTGATCGTCCTCATCGGCGTGGTGTTCAGGGACCGGCGGCGCATCGTCGCGCTCATCCAGCGCTTCCTGCCGCCGTACGCGCCGACCAAGCTGGTCAACGAGGCCGACATCTACATGTTGTCGGCGTTCTCCCGGCGCCGTCAGGCCAGGCAGTGGGCCAAGGCCCACGGCGGCAAACGCGGGCTGCGCGCGATGCGCGACTACCAGCTGGCCGCCACCGAGCTGGGGCTGCTGCACGAGCGGGCGGCCCGCCACATGGTCGACGAGCAGGCCTTCCACGAGGAGCAGCGGGCCCTGCTGGAGTGCATGAGCACGGCCAGGGCGGACTTCCCTGTGCCGTCGGTGCACGCCGGGTCGATCGCCAGGGGCACACCGCCGCCCGGCTACGCGCCCGGCGCGCCAGGCTGACTCAGGATGCGGGTGAGCGAGACCTCACGCGGCCCAGGGAAGACCGGGTCGGAGTCGAGGATCTTCGCGTCGGCGAACGCCTTGGCGGTGGCGAACAGCTCGCGGGCGGCGTACACGTAGGTGGGCCCGGGCAGCCGCCGGGCCGAGTCGTCGCCCACGCCGAACGTCTCCAGCCCGGCCGTGCGGCACAACGTCACCGCCCGCGGCATGTGGAACTCCTGCGTGACCACGGTCACCCGCTCGGCCCCGAACACCTGGCGCGCCCGCACGCACGAGTCCCACGTGTCGAACCCGGCGTAGTCCAGCACCATCACCGCGTCGGGCACGCCCTTGGCCCGCAGGTAGTCGCGCATGGCGGTGGGCTCGTCGTAGTCCTTGCGGCTGTTGTCGCCCGACAGCAGCAGCGCCCGGACCTTGCCGGCGCGGTAGAGCTCGGCGGCGATGTCCAGCCTGCGGGCCAGCATCGGCGTGGGCTGGTCGCCGTACAGGCCCGCGCCCAGCACCAGCGCCGCCTGCGTCTCGGGCACCCGCCCCAGCCAGTCCGCCGGAGCTCGGCCCTCGGCCGCCACCCGCTGCCCCGAACTGCTGAGCCAGGCCCACGTCATGGGTGCGAGAGCGAGCACGCTGAGCGACACCAGACCTTGGTACGTCCGGCGCAACGCCTTTCGAGAGGGGCGGACTTTTCCGAACAAAGCGCACCCCTCTTAGGCCGGGGGAGTGGCGGACTTTTCACCACACACCCTGGCACATCCGTTCAGACGGCGGCGGGCGCTTCGATGGGGGAGTGGGGCGCCGCCACCGGATCGCGGGTGCGCAGCGAGGTGACCACCCTGAGGGCGGCGATCCAGACCAGAGTGGAGCCGAGCACGTGCAGCAGGACCAGGGCGGCGGGCACGGCCAGGAAGTACTGCGTATAGCCGATCACGCCCTGCAGCAGCTCCACCACGAACAGCGCCAGCGCCGCCCGCCGGGCCTGCCGGGTCGAGTCGCTCACGTGCAGGGCGAACAGCAACGCGAACGTCAGCCCGACGACGACGTAGGCGAGGTCGGCGTGCAGCCGGGCCACCGCCTCGATGTCGAGGTCGAAGCGCGAGGCCATCACGTCGCCCGAGTGCGGGCCCGTGCCGCTCACCACCACGCCGGCCACCAGCAGCACGAAGACGGCGGCCACCAGCACGTAGCCGAGCCTGCGGACGTCGCGGTGGGTCACCCGCCGCGCCGCGCCGTCGCCCTCGCCCGCGCGGGCGTACAACATCCAGCAGGCCGCGATCAGGCCGCCGGAGATGAGGAAGTGCATGCCGACCGTGAACGGGTTGAGCATCGTGTTGACCACCAGCCCGCCCCACAAGGCCTGGGCCAGGACGCCGACCGGCTGGAGCAGCGCCAGCCGGACCAGGGACCGCCGGCGGGGCACCATCCGCCAGGCCGCGATGACACACGCGGCGCCCACGGCCAGCACCAGGAAGGTCAGCAGCCGGTTGCCGAACTCGACCAGCATGTTGAGCATCGACACCTCAGGGTGCGCGACCGGGATGAAGCTGTCCGGCGTGCACCTCGGCCAGGTCGGGCAGCCGAGCCCGGAACCGGTGACGCGCACGCCTGCGCCGGTCACCGCGATGCCCGCGTTGACCACCACGGATGCCATCGCCCAGCCCCGCAGCGACTGCGTGGTCGGCGCCCAGAAGGAGAACAGGCGGCGCACCAGAGGGTTGGAGTGGTCCGTGGGTAGCTTCACGTCATTGATGGTACGGGCCGGTACGGTCGGTCCCACCACCGGGAACGGGGCTTCTCATCCCCATAGATATGTGACATATTACTGGTGGAGGTGGTGATGTCCGACGTGATCGTCGTCGGCGCCGGCGTGGTCGGGGCGGCCTGCGCTTACTACGCCGCGCGGGCGGGGCTCGACGTGACCGTGATCGACCGTGGGCCCGTCGCCGGCGGCACGACCGGCTCGGGTGAGGGCAACGTGCTGGTGTCGGACAAGGAGCCCGGCCCTGAGCTGGAGCTGGCGGTGCTGTCCAACCGCCTCTGGCGGACGCTGGCCGGGCACGGCGGGTTCGAGTTCGAGGCCAAGGGCGGGCTGGTCGTCGCCGAGACCCCCGAGATCCAGCGGCAGCTCACGGACCTCGCCGCCAAACAGGACGTCGAACACGCCGTCGTGGCGAGCGACGCGCTGAGCGACTACGAGCCGCACCTCGCGCAGGGGCTGGCCGGCGGTGTGTACTACCCGCAGGACGCCCAGGTCCAGCCCATGCTGGCCGCCGCTACCTTGCTCAAGCACGGCGCCGACAGTTACGGCCGGGGTACGCTCCGGCTGCGTCTGGGAGCCGAGGTGACCGGATTCGTCCGGTCGGGGGAGCGCGTGACCGGCGTGCGGACCACGCACGGGGACGTGCTCGGCGGCGCGGTGATCAACGCGGCCGGCACGTGGGGCGGCGAGGTCGCCGCACTGGCGGGGGTGCGGCTGCCGGTCCTGCCCAGGCGCGGGTTCATCCTGGTCACAGAGCCGCTGCCGGAGCCGCTGATCAGGCACAAGGTCTACACCGCCGCCTACGTCACGAACGTGGCCAGCGACTCGGCAGGGCTGGAGACGTCGGCCGTGGTCGAGGGGACGGTGGCGGGGACGGTGCTGATCGGGGCGAGCAGGGAGCGGGTCGGGTTCGACCGGACGACCTCGGTCCCAGTGCTCGCCCGGCTGGCTGCCCAGGCGGTGGCGCTCTTCCCGGTGCTGCGGAGTGTGCGGGTCATCAGGTCCTACTGCGGGTTCCGGCCGTACTGTCCCGATCATCTGCCCGTCATCGGCGCCGATCCGCGGGCGCCCGGACTGTACCACGCGTGCGGGCACGAGGGCGCCGGCATCGGGCTCGCCCCGGCCACCGGCCACCTGCTCGCTCAGGTCGTCACCGGTGCCCAGCCCGACCTGGATCTGCGCCCCTTCCGCCCGGACCGCTTCCCCGAGGAGGCTTCTTGACCGTCCGCCCGTTCTCCATCACGGTCGACGGCCGCTCCGTGCCGGTCGTGCCCGGCCAGACGATCGGCGCGGCGCTGCACGCGGCCGGGATCCGATCCTGGCGCGTCACCCGGTTCGGCGGGCGGCCCCGCGGGCTGTTCTGCGGGATCGGGGTGTGCTTCGACTGCCTGATCTCGGTCAACGGGCGGGCGCCTGAACGTGCCTGCCTGCTCGAGGCCGCGCCAGGGGACGAGGTGACGACCTCATGACGTACGACCTGGTGGTAGTCGGCGGTGGGCCCGCCGGGGTGGCGGGCGCGCTCACGGCGGCCCTGGCCGGGCTGCGGGTGGCGCTCGTGGACTCCTCGGCGCGGCTCGGCGGCCAGTATTTCCGGCACACCTCCGTGCCCGGCCGGGCGCCCGGGCTCGATCGGTTCCTGCGGCAGGCGCGCGCCCTGAGCGACCGGGCCGAAGTGTTGACGCGGCACCAGGTGTGGAGCGTCGCCCGCGAGCCGGACGGCGACCTGCTCGTGCACGCCGATTCCCCTGATGGGCAGGCGGTCGCCGTGCGGGCGAGCCGGCTGCTGATCGCCACCGGGGCGTACGACCGGCCGCTGCCGTTCCCCGGCTGGGACCTGCCCGGCGTGCTCACGGCCGGGGGTGCGCAGGCGCTGCTCAAGGGCAACGGCGTCGTGGCCGGCCGGCGGGTCGTCGTCTCCGGCACCGGGCCGTTCCTGCTGCCCGTGGCGTCGGGCCTGGCCGCCGCCGGGGCGCGGGTGCTCGGCGTGTTCGAGGCGAACGGCGGGCTCGGGCTGGTCAGGCATCCGCTGCTCGCCCTCGGCAAGGCCGGGGAGGCCGCCGGGTACGCGGTGAGCCTCGCTCGCCACCGGGTGCCGTACCTGTCGCGCCACGCGGTGGTCGCGGCGCACGGGGAGCGCGAGGTGGAGGCCGTCACCGTGGCCCGCCTCGACAGGCGGTGGAACGTTCTCTCCACCCGCGTCGTCGAATGCGACACCGTGGCGGCCGGATACGGGTTCGTCCCGCAGATCGACCTGGGGGTGCAGCTCGGCTGTGGGACCCGGCACGACGTGGACGGCAGCCCGGTCCTGGAGGCCGACGGCGCCCAGCGCACCACCGTGCCGGGAGTGTGGGCGGCCGGCGAGCCCACCGGCGTGGGGGGCTGGCGGCTGGCCGAGCTCGAAGGCCGCATCGCGGGCCGGTCCATCGTCGCGCACGCCCACGGCGCCGCGGATCCTGCCGGGGTCGAGGTGGTGGCCGGCGAGGTCGCCGGGGTGCTGTCGCGGCGGCGGGATCGGTGGCGGGTCTTCGGCGCAGCGCTGCAGCAGGCGTACCCGGTCCGGCCTGGCTGGCAGGGGTGGCTGCGGGACGACACGCTGGTGTGCCGGTGCGAGGAGGTGCCGCTGGCGCGCGTACGCGAGGCGCAGGAGCTCGGCGCCACCGACGCGCGTTCGATCAAGCTGCTGGCCCGGCCCGGCATGGGCTGGTGTCAGGGCCGCATCTGCGGGTACGCCGTCGCCTGCCTGGCCGGAGAGCCGCAGCAACCGCCTCGCCGCCCGATCGCACAACCCATCACCCTCGGCGCCCTCAGCGAAGCCGCGAACCCTGATGGCGCTCCCAGGGACGCCCCCAGGGAAGCCGACAATCCCGACGATTCCACCGCACTCTGAAACACCCGACATGGAGGACTCCCTGATGGAACATCGCAGCAAGCCATGGCACGGCGTCATGGTCGCCACCGCGCTGCCCCTGCGCGACGACCTGTCCGTCGACTTCGACGGCTACGCCGCGCACTGCCGCTGGCTGGTCGACAACGGCTGCGACGGCGTCGTGCCCAACGGATCGCTCGGCGAGTACCAGACGCTCACCCCGCAGGAGCGTGCCCGGGTGATCGAGACGGCGGTCGAGACCGTCGGGGGCCCGAACGTGATGGCCGGGGCCGGCGCGTACGGCGCCGCCGAGTCGCGCCGCTGGGCCGAGCAGGCGGCCGAGGCGGGCTGCGGCTCGGTCCTCCTGCTGCCGCCCAACGCCTACCGGGCCGACGAGCGGGCGGTCTTCGCGCACTACCGTGAGGTCGCCAAGGCCGGGGTGCCGATCGTGGCCTACAACAACCCGTACGACACCAAGGTCGACCTGACCCCCGCGCTGCTGGCCAAGCTGTACGAGGAGGGCCTGATCGTGGCGGTCAAGGAGTTCAGCGGGGACCCGCGGCGCGCGTACGAGATCGCCGAGCTCGCCCCCGAGCTGGACCTGCTGATCGGCTCCGACGACGTGCTGCTGGAGCTGGCCGTGGCCGGGGCGGTCGGCTGGATCGCCGGCTACCCCAACGCGCTGCCCGCCTCCAACGTGGCGCTCTACCGCGCCGCGGTCGCCGGTGACCTCGCCACTGCGCTGCCCCTTTACAGGAAGCTCCACCCTCTGCTGCGCTGGGACTCCAAGACGGAGTTCGTCCAGGCGATCAAGCTGTCGATGGACCTCGCCGGCCGGTACGGCGGCCCCTGCAGGCAGCCCAGGCAGCCGCTCACCGACGAGCAGGCCACCGTCGTACGGGCCGCGACCGAGAAGGCATTGGCAGAAGGGCTGAGATGAGGACCAAGCGGGTTTTCCACGCCGTCGACTCCCACACCGAGGGCATGCCCACGCGCGTGATCACCGGTGGGGTGGGCGTGATCCCCGGCGCCAGCATGGCCGAGCGGCGCGTGTACTTCCGCGACAACCTCGACCACATCCGCACCTTGCTGATGACCGAGCCGCGCGGCCACGCCGCCATGAGCGGCGCCATCCTGCAGCCGCCCACCAGGCCGGACGCGGACTTCGGCGTGCTGTTCATCGAGGTGTCCGGGTTGCTGCCGATGTGCGGGCACGGCACGATCGGCGTGGCCACCGTGCTCGTCGAGACCGGCATGGTCGAGGTCGTCGAGCCGGTCACCACCGTGCGCTTGGAGGTCCCCGCCGGGCTGGTCGTGGTGGACGTGGCCGTCGAGGACGGGATGGCCATGTCGGTGACCTTGCGCAACGTGCCCTCCTACAGCGACCGGCTCGACGCCGTCGTCACCGTTCCCGGGTTCGGGGAGATCCGGTACGACCTCGCGTACGGCGGCAACTTCTACGCCATCGTGGACCTCGACGCCTACGGCCTGCCCTTCGACCGCAAGGCCAAGAACGAGATCATCGCCGCCGGCCTCGCCACCATGGAGGCGATCAACGCCGCCGGCCAGCCCGTGCACCGTGAGGACGACCGGATCCGCGGCTGCCACCACGTCTACTTCGCCGCACCCGGGTCTGACGCGCACCACTCGCGGCACGCCATGGCCATCCACCCCGGCTGGTTCGATCGCTCCCCGTGCGGCACCGGCACCAGCGCCCGCATGGCGCAGCTGCACGCCCGCGGCGAGCTGCCGCTCGGCCGGGACTTCGTCAACGAGTCGTTCATCGGCACCCACTTCATCGGCCGGCTCCTCGAGGAGACCACCGTGGGCGGCGCGCCGGCCGTCGTGCCTTCGATCACCGGCCGCGCCTGGATCACCGGCACCGCCCAGTACTTCCTGGATCCGCGCGACCCGTTCCCCGCCGGGTTCGAGCTATGAACATCACGACCGTCGACTACCACACCGGTGGCGAGCCGTTCAGGATCGTCACCGGGGGCGTGGCCGGCATCCCCGGCGCCGACGTGTTGTCGCGCCGCGCCGCCGCCATGGAGGGCTTCGACGACGTGCGGCGGTTCTTGTGCCACGAGCCGCGTGGCCACGCCGACATGTACGGCTGCTTCCTGGTCCCCCCGAACGATCCCGGCGCCCGTTTCGGCGTGCTCTTCTGGCACAAGGACGGCTTCTCCACCGCGTGCGGGCACGGCACGATCGCGCTGGGCGCCTACGCGGTGCAGGAAGGTCTCGTCGAGGCCGATCCTGACGGCGACACGGACGTGGTGATCGACGTGCCTTCCGGACGCGTCACGGCCCGGGTACGCAGCTCCGGCGGCCGGGTGCGGGGCGTCACGTTCGTCAGCGTTCCGTCGTACGTGATGGCGCGGGACGTGGCCGCCGGCGGGGTGAAGGTCGATGTGGCGTACGGCGGCGCCATCTACGCGTCCGTCCCGGCCGCGGCGCTGGGGCTGGCGGTGGAGCCCCGGCACCTGACGGAGCTGATCGAGCACGCCCGGCGCATCAAGGCCGACCTGGCCGGCCACCCGGCCTCGCGGCATCCCGCCGACGACCGGTTGTCCGGCGTCTACGGGGTGATCTTCTACGACGAGTTGCCGGGCGGCGATGGGGCGGCGCATCAGCGGAACGTGACGGTGTTCGCCGACGGGGAGGTCGACCGCTCCCCATGCGGGTCCGGCACGGCGGCCCGGCTGGCGCTGCTGCACGACTCGGGGCTGCGCGGGACGCTGGTGCACAGCAGTATCGTCGGCAGCGTCTTCCGCGCCCGGGTGGCGGACGTGGTCGCGGAGGGGGTCGTGCCGGAGATCGAAGGAATGGCGTACCGGACCGGACGGCATACGTTCGAGCTTGATCCTGAGGATCCGATGGGGACGGGGTTCACGCTGCGATGACCGACGCTCTGCCGTATCTCGACGCCGCCACCCTGGAGCGGCTGGTGCCCGTGGAGCGGGCGGTCGGGATCCTCGAGGACGCGCTGCGAGCGGGGCTCGACCCGGAGGCCACGCCGCAGCGGCCCGTCGTGGACGTGCCCGCCGGGCAGCTCCTCCTGATGCCCGCCGCCGCCGGACGGTACGTGGGGGTGAAGGCCGTCACCATCGCGCCTGACAATCCCGGGCGGGGGCTGCCCCGGATTCAGGGGACGTACCTGCTGCTGGACGGCGACACGCTCGCGCCTCTTGCCGCCATGGACGGGATCGCCATCACCTCCCTGCGCACCCCGGCCGTCTCCGCCCTGGCCGTCCGCCACCTGGCGGATCCGCGCGGTGGGAAGCTGGTGGTGTTCGGGAGCGGGCCGCAGGCGTGGGGCCACGTGCTGGCGTTCCGCGCGGTCCGGCCCATCACCGAGGTGACGATCATCGCGCGCGACCTGGGCCGCGCCGAGGCCCTCGCCGCCCGCTGCCGCACCCTCGGCGTCCCGTCCCGCGCCCTCGCCTCCGCCGGCTCGGCGTCTGCGCCTGTCGGCTCGGCTCCCGCACCCACAGCCGGCGCCCATGCACCCGCTGACCCGGCCGGCGCACCCTCCAGCGCCGGTGCGCCCGACGCTCCCGTTCAGGGGCCCTTCACCTCAGCCGCCGATGCGTCGTTGGCGGCTGGTGTGGGGGAACCGGCGGACGGCGGGGTGGCGCGGTGGGCCGACGACATGGCGCAGGCGGTGGCCGAGGCCGACCTCATCGTGTGCTGCACGACTGCCAGAGACCCCCTGTTCCCCGGTAAGCTCGCCCGCGACGGCGTCACCGTCGTCGCCGTAGGCTCGCACGAGCCCGGCGCCCGCGAGCTCGACGGCGACCTCATCGCCCGCGCCACCGTGGTCGTCGAGGCCAGGGCGGCCGCGTTGGAGGAGGCCGGGGATGTGATCATCCCGATCCGCCACGGTACGATCACCACTGGTCATCTCGCCGGGAACCTCGCCGAGCTGATCGCCGGACAGGTGATCACCGGTCCGGGGCCACGCGTGTTCAAGAGCACGGGCATGGCGTGGGAAGACCTGGTGATCGCGGCCGCCGCGTACGAGGCGTGGATTTAGGAGGATGGGCGGATGCCTGCCGAGGATCGGCTCGACCTGCCGATGGTGGGGGAGCGTCAGAGCCTGCGCGAGCAGGTCGCGCACGCGCTGCGCGCCGCGCTGATCACCGGCGAGATGCGGCCCGGGGTGGTCTACTCCGCGCCGGTGCTGGCCGCCCAGTTCGGCGTCTCGGCCACGCCCGTTCGCGAGGCCATGCTCGACCTGGCCAAGGAGGGCCTGGTCGAGGCGGTGCGCAACAAGGGCTTCCGGGTGACCGAGCTGTCCGACCAGGACCTCGACGAGCTCACCGAGATCCGCCAGCTCATCGAGGTGCCCACCATGGCGCGGCTGGCCGACAGCTCGCGGGCGGAGGAGTTCGAGCGGCTCAGGCCCATCGCCGAGGAGATCGTCTCGGCCGGCGAGCGCGGCGACCTGCTCGCGTACGTCGACGCCGACCTGCGCTTCCACGTCGAGCTGCTGACCCTCTGCGGCAACGCCCACCTCGTCGAGGTCGTTCGCGACCTGCGGACCAGGGCCAGGCTCTACGGCTTGGCGCAGCTGTCCGAGCGCGGCGCGCTGGGCGACTCGGCCAGGGAGCACCTGGCGCTGCTCGACGCGCTCAAGAGCGGCGACGGCGAGGCCGTCGCGCACATCATGGAGGAGCACATCGGACACGTGCGCGGCATCTGGGCCGAGCACTGACTTCCGACATTCGGGGACCGGGCGCCCCTCGATGGAGGTAACCTCGAAGCAGGCCGGGTGAGCGACGCAGCGCCCAACGGCCGGCAGACCCCTCCTCCCTCGCCGGACGCGCCACTCGCGCGTGCCGGAGACCCGGCGAGGGACGGCATCAAGCCTGGTCCAGCGGAACCCCGCACTCCGCTGACCCTCCGCGGGCTCGGCACACCCCGCCCACCGAGAGCCGAGCCCTCCGCCGCGCGCCCGAGAGGCCCCATCCCTGGGCGCGCGGCGGGCCTCCTACTTCTTCGCTTTCTTGATCGAGCCCAGGCTGGCGGCCACGATGCACACGATCGCCGCCCACTGCTGCACGTTCAGGATCTCGGCCAGCAGCAGCACCCCGATCAGCGCTGCCACTGCGGGCTCCAGGCTCATCAGGATGCCGAACGCGTGCTTGGGCATGCGCCGCAGCGCCTGCAGCTCCAGCGAGTACGGGATCACCGACGACAACAACCCCACGCCCAGCCCGATCAGCAGCAGCTCCGGCTGCAACAGGTCGGCCCCGCCCGTCGTCACCCCGACCGGTGCGATCACCACGGCCGACACGATCATCGCGAACGACAGCCCGCTCGTCCCGGGAAAGCGCTGACCTGCCGCCGCGGACAGCAGGATGTAGCCGGCCCAGCAGGCCCCGGCCACCATCGCGAACCCGATGCCGGCCCAGCTGACGGACGCCGACTCTCCCCACGGGGCCAGCAGCACCACGCCCGCTCCCGCCAGCCCCACCCACAGCAGGTCGATCCTGCGCCGCGAGGCGGCCACGGCCACGCCCAGCGGCCCGAGGAACTCGATCGCCACCGCGATGCCCATCGGCAACCGCGACAGGGCCTCGTAGAACGACAGGTTCATGACGGCCAGCGTCACGCCGAACCCGATCCCCACCGCCCAGTCGCGCCAGGCCAGCCCCTTCAGCCGGGGCCTGATGAACGCCCCCATCACGAGCGCCCCGCCCGCGATGCGCAGGAACACCACCGCGCTCGGCGGCAGCACCGCGAACAACTCCTTGGCGAGTCCGGCGCCGAGCTGCACCGAGAAGATCGCCAGCAGCACCAGTGAGGACGGTGGGATCGAGTCGGAGGCCGCCCGCAGTACATTGCCCGGCCTGGGCAGCCCGGAGCCGCGGTCGAGGGGATCGTCCAGGGCGAAGGCGGTCACGGGACTCCTCAGGCAAAGGTCGAGCGGGCAACTGGCTGAGCCTACTCGTGGCGGGTGACATTCCTGCATTTAGGGTGGTGCTCCATGGAAGCCCCCGCCGTCCCAGAAACCCTCTCCCGGCCTCCGCTGGGTCTGTCCGTGGCCTCGTTCGTCAGCAGCTTCGACCGCTTCGCCGTCAGCCCCATGCTTCTGGTGATCGCCGCCGACCTGGGCGTCTCGCTGTCGGCCTCGGTGGCCGCCGCCAGCGGCTACTACCTGGCGTACGGGCTGACGCAGCCGCTGTGGGGGGTGTTGTCCGACCGGTTCGGCCGGGTGCGGGTGATGCGGGGCGCGTTGCTCGGCGCCGCGCTGGCGGGGCTGGTCTCGGCGCTGATGCCGGTGCTGGGCGCGCTGGTGGCGGCCAGGGTGGTGACGGGCGCCTGCTTCGGCGCGGTGATCCCCACGGGCCTGACATACGTGGGCGACACGGTCCAGCCCTCGGTACGGCAGCGCGCCCTGACGGACCTGATGGGCGCCGCCGCGCTCGGCACGGCCGTGGCCACGGGGCTCGGCGGCGCGCTGGCAGGGTTGGTGGACTGGCGGGTGGCGTTCACCGTGCCGGCCGCCTGCGCCCTCGTCTGCGCGCTGGCGCTGCGCTCGCTTCCCGAGCCGCCCCGGATCGGGGGGCGCGGCGGGCTCGGGGTGGGACGCTACCTGGGCATGGTCCTCGGCCAGCGCTGGGCGCTGCTCGTCTTCGCGCTGGCATTCACCGAAGGCGCGATCATGCTCGGCGCCATGCCCTTCCTGGCCACGGCGCTGGAGCACGCGGGGATCGGCGCGGCCGTGGCCGGCTTGGGCATCACCGCCTATGGGCTGGGCTTGTGGGCGTTCTCGAAGGTGGTCAAGCGGTTGTCGGGGCGCTGGCCCGCGCCCGTGCTGATGACCGTGGGCGGCGCGCAGTTGTGCGCGGGGTTCACGCTCGTGGCCGGACACGTGAGCATGGCCACGGTGGCGGTCACCGCGCTGCTGCTCGGCGGCGGCTGGTCGTTCCTGCATTCCTCGCTGCAGACCTGGGCCACCTCAGTGGTGCCGCAGGCCCGGGGGACGACGATCGCGTTCTTCGCCTCCGCGTTGTTCGTGGGCAGCGCGGTCGCGTCGTGGGGGGCCGGGCCGCTGGCCGAGGACGGCCGGTACACGCTGCTGTTCGGGGTGGCCGCGGCCGCCACCGTCCCGCTGACCGCGGTGGCCGCCCTCACCCGCCGCCGCTACGGCGCACTCCAGACCGAGCGCCCCCAGCCACAGCCCGAGTGACGCCGCGTCACTCCCAGCGGAACGTGCGTGAGACCAGCGCCAGCGACAGCACCGCCCACGCGGCGAGCACGGCCAGCGGACCGAGCGGCAGCGCCGCGCCCTGGGCGAGCACCGAGCGCAGGCCGCCGGTGAGCGCCGAAATGGGCAACATCTCCAGGACCGGGCGCACCCCCGCGGGGAACTTCGACAACGGGAAGATCACCCCTCCCGCGCCCAGCAGCACCAGATAGACCAGGTTGGCCGCGGCCAGCGTCGCCTCCGCGCGCAGCGTGCCGGCCAGGAGCAGCCCGAGCCCGCTGAAAGCCGCGGTGCCCAGCACGATCAGCAGCACCGCGCTCAGGAACGACCCCTGAGGACGCCACCCCAGCGCCAGCCCCACCACCACGATCAACACGACCTGGATGCCCTCCACGGCCACCACGGCCGTGGTCTTGGCCAGCATGAGCCCGGCCCTGGACAGCGGCGTCGCGCCCAGCCGCTTCAGCACGCCATAGCGCCGCTCGAAGCCCGTCGCGATGGCCAGCCCGGTGAACGCCGTGGACATGATCGCCAGCGCCAGCACGCCGGGCGCCAGAAAGTCGATCCGCCGCCCGCCCCCGACGTCGATCAGCGGCGCCAGCGAGAAGCCCACCAGCAGCAGCACCGGGATGACCAGCGTGAGCAGCAGCTGCTCGCCGTTGCGCAACATCGCGCGGATCTCCGCGCCCGCCTGCGCCAGCACCATCCGATGGAACGGCGCAGCGCCGGGCGCGGGCGTGAAGTCCAGCGGGGCCGCCCCGCCGAGGCCGTGCGCGGTGCCGGACTCGGGTACGTCGGGCTTGCTCATCGCAGCTCCCTGCCGGTCAGCTCGAGGAAGACGTCCTCGAGGGTGCGCCGCTCGATGCGCAGGTCGTCGGCCATGACGCCCTCGGCCGCGCACCACGCCGTCACCGTGGCCAGCAACTCGGGACCCACCAAGCCCTCGATGATGTAGTGCCCGGCGGGCGACTCCTTGGCCGCGCTGCCCGCCGGGAGCGCGTTGAGCAGCTCCTCCAGCGCCAGCCCCGGCCGGGCGCGGAACCTGAGCTGCCGCTCGGCGCCGGTCAGCGAGGCAGGTGTGCCCTCGGCCACCACCCGCCCCCTGTCGATGATCACCACGTGGTCGGCCAGCCGCTCGGCCTCGTCCATGTGATGCGTGGTCAGCACCACCGACACGCCCGCGCCGCGCAGCTCGCCCACCAGCTCCCAGCAGGCGTGCCTGGCTTGGGGGTCGAGACCGGCGGTCGGCTCGTCGAGGAAGACCAGCTCTGGCCGTCCGATCACGGCCGCGGCCAGCGACAGCCGCTGCTGCTGCCCGCCCGACAACCGCCGGTACGGGGTGCGCGCGTGATCGGCCAGCCCCAGACGTACGAGGAGCGTTTGGGCGTCGAGAGGACGGGCGTAGAAGCGCGAGACCAGCCGCAGCCACTCGCCGCAGCGCATGGCCGGCGGCACTCCGCCCGCCTGGAGCATGACTCCCACCCGGGGCCGCAGCTCGGGCCGCTGAGGTGCCAGTCCCAGCACCCTGACCGTGCCGGAGTCGGCCCTGCGGAACCCCTCGCAGATCTCGACCGTGGACGTCTTGCCCGCGCCATTGGGGCCGAGGACGGCCGTGACCGCACCGCGCTCGGCGCGGAGCGCGAGACCGTCGAGCGCGGTGGTGCCGCCATAGCGCTTGACCAGGTCGACGATCTCGACGGCTGGGGATTCCATGGCCATGAGTTTAGGGACTACGCCACGCGGTCCGGCCCGCAGGTGAGGATGGCCGGATATGGACAGGTCTTGACCCGCAGGTTCCCCTGAAATCGTCGTACCCGGGTGAGAGTCTGACAGTGACATGGCGGTCTCATGCCGACTTCTGAGATCGCTGTGAGCTCCACGTCACAGGAGGTTGCAATGTCGCAACGCAGTGGGTACGACCCCGGAGTCCCGTGCTGGGTGGACCTGTCCAGCATCGACGTCGACGCATCCGCCCGGTTCTACAGCGAGATCTTCGGCTGGCAGGCCGAGATGGTCGACGACCCGGCGGCCGGCGGCTACGGCATGTTCACCTACGAGGGCAAGAAGGTCGCCGGAGTGGGCCCGGTCATGGGCGAGGGGATGCCCTCGTCCTGGAACATCTACATGGCCACCGACGACATCGCCGCGCTCGCCGACCGGGTCAAGAACGCCGGCGGCACCGTCGTCATGGAGCCGATGCAGGTCTTCGAGGAAGGCAGCATGACCGTCTTCCGCGGCCCCGACGGCTCGCACGCGGCCGCCTGGCAGGCAGCCGCCCACCACGGCGCCGAGCTGGTCAACGAGCCCGTCTCGTTCTGCTGGAACGAGCTGATCACCCGCGACCCGGCGGCCGCCGAGCGCTTCTACTCCGAGGTCTTCGGCTGGCGGCCCGAGCTGCTGGAGATGGGCGGCGTCAAGTACACCGAGTGGCACGCCGGTGAGCCGGCCATCGCGGGCATGATGGAGATGCCCTCCGAATACCCGCCGGACACGCCCTCGTTCTGGATGACCTACTTCGCGGTCGGCGACCTCAGTGCCACCACCGCGGCGGCCGAGCGGCTGGGCGCCCAGGTGCTCGTCCGGGCGATGGACGCGCCGCCCGGCCCGTTCTCGATGCTCACCGACCCGCAGGGCGCCGTCTTCTCGCTCATCCAGCTCAACGAGCCTCAGTGAAATATCTGATAACCGGGAATTAGGAGGACCGAATCCTGGTTTGATCCTCTCGGCCCTCGTGGGCCATCAGCCTGCGGGGGAGAGGGGATCGCGCATGTCCGTGGCTCAAGCCACGTCCACCGTCGTCGTGCCGAAACAGGAGAGCCGCCGCGGATTACTCCTGGTGATCCTGGGCGCGCTGTCGGCGATCGGGCCGCTCTCCATCGACATGTACCTCCCCGCGCTGCCCGCCATCACCTCCGAGATGCTCAGCGCGCCCGCCCAGGTCCAGCTCACGCTCACCGCCTGCCTCATCGGCGTGTCGGTCGGCCAGATCATCGCGGGCCCCGTCAGCGACGTGCGGGGCCGCCGGGTGCCGCTGATCGTGGGCGTGGCGGGCTTCATGATCGCCTCGCTGCTCTGCTCGTTCGCGCCGTCGGTGCCCATGCTCATCGCCTTCCGGTTGCTGCAGGGCATGCTGGGCGGCGCGGCCCTGGTCATCGTGCGCGCGGTCGTGCGCGACCTGTACGACGGCGCCGCCATCGCCCGCATCTTCGCCACGCTCATGCTGGTCAGCGGCCTGGCGCCGATCCTGGCCCCGATCGCCGGGGCGCAACTGCTGTCGTTCACGTCGTGGCGCGGCGTGTTCGTGGCGCTCAGCCTCGCCGGCCTGGTGCTGCTGGTGGCCGTGCTGGCGGGCGTGCGCGAGACACTGCCTGCCGACCGGCGCGAGAGCGGTGGGCTCAAGCACACCGCGCGCACGTTCTGGCAGCTGCTGCGCGACCGCGCCTTCATGGGGTACGCGCTCACCGGCGGCCTGGCGTTCTCGGCGATGTTCGGCTACATCGCCGGCTCGCCGTTCGTGCTGCAGGAGGTGTACGGCGCCACGCCGCAGCAGTACTCGCTCATCTTCGCGCTCAACGCGCTCGGTCTGACCGCCATGGCCCAGTTGGGCGGCCGGCTGTCGGGCCGGGTCCCGCCGGTCGCCCTGGTCGTGGCCGGGCTGGTCACCGCCCTGACCGGGGCGGGGCTGCTGATGGCCGCCGCGCTCACGGGGCTGGGCCTGTGGGGCATCGTGGGCGGTTTGTTCGTCATCATGCTCGGCCAGGGCCTGGTGCTGCCGGGCACGGGCGCGCTGGCACTGGGCTCCCAGCCCGCCCAGGTGGCCGGCAGCGCCTCGGCACTGCTCGGCGTGCTGCAGTTCGCGCTCGGCGCCCTGGCGGCCCCGCTGGTCGGTCTGGCCGGGGAGGACACGGCCGTGCCCATGGCGGGCGTCATGCTGGGGCTCATCGCCTGCTCGGTCGTGACCTTCGCCGTGCTCGCCGGAGCTCGCCGGAGCTCGCGGACGCGGTCCAAGAAGGTTAGGTAAGGCTACCCTGCGTGACAAATTCCATTCCCGGGCTGCTCAGAACCATTTGGAACAGGGAAGGAATTACGGCACACTGATGTTGTGAAAAACATGCCCACGATGGAGCCAGGTCACGAGCGCGGCACGCGTGCCCGCGTCGCCCGGCTGATTCTTGAGCATGGTCCCGTCGCGGCCGCCGCCCTGGGCGAGCGGCTCGGGCTCACACCCGCCGCCGTGCGGCGTCACATCGACGCGCTGGTGGCCGACGGGATGATCGAGCCTCGCACGGTGCGGCCGCGCGGTCAGCGCGGGCGCGGGCGGCCGGCCAAGCTGTTCGCCATCACCGACGCGGGGCGCAGTGCCTTCGAGCACGCCTATGACGACCTGGCCGGGAGCGCGCTGCGCTTCCTGGCCGAGCGCATGGGACGGGACGCGGTGGCCGACTTCGCCCGCGCGCAGGTGTTGAGCCTGCTCAAGCGGCTGGAGCCGGTCATGCTGACGGTGCCGGCGGACCAGCGCGTTCAGGTGCTGGCGCAGGCGCTGTCGGCGGAGGGGTATGCCGCATCGGCCAGCAAGGCCAAGTCGGGCGGCGACCAGCTCTGCCAGCATCACTGTCCGGTGGCCCACGTGGCCGCGGAGTTCCCGCAACTCTGCGAGGCCGAGACGGAGGCGTTCGCGCAACTGCTCGGCACACCGGTGCAGCGCCTGGCCACGATCGCGCACGGCGACGGGGTCTGCACGACGCACGTGAGCCCACAGACGCTGGGTGAATCCGCACATAGAGACAAGAGCAAGGAGACCGGAAGGTGACTGTCACCGACCGCCCGGAGCTGGAAGGCCTCGGGAATTACAAGTTCGGCTGGGCCGACCCGGATGCCGCGGGCGCGGCGGCCAAGCGTGGCCTGTCCGAGGAGGTCGTTCGCAACATCTCCGCTCTCAAGAACGAGCCGGAGTGGATGCTTGACCTTCGCCTGAAGGGCCTCCGCCTGTTCGACAGGAAGCCGCTGCCCACCTGGGGCTCTGACCTCAGCGGCATCGATTTCGACAACATTAAATACTTCGTGCGTTCCACCGAGAAGCAGGCCGCTTCCTGGGACGAACTGCCCGCCGACATCAAGAACACCTATGACAGGCTCGGCATCCCCGAGGCGGAGAAGCAGCGCCTCATCGCCGGTGTCGCGGCTCAGTACGAGTCCGAGGTCGTCTACCACAAGATCCGTGAGGACCTCGAGGAGAAGGGCGTCATCTTCCTCGACACCGACACGGGCCTGAAGGAGCACCCGGAGATCTTCAAGGAGTACTTCGGGTCGGTCATCCCAGTGGGCGACAACAAGTTCGCCGCGCTCAACACCTCCGTGTGGTCCGGTGGCTCGTTCATCTACGTGCCGCCGAACGTCGAGGTCGAGATCCCGCTGCAGGCCTACTTCCGGATCAACACCGAGAACATGGGCCAGTTCGAGCGGACTCTGATCATCGTGGACGAAAACTCCTACGTCCATTACGTCGAGGGCTGCACCGCGCCGATCTACTCCTCCGACTCGCTGCACAGCGCCGTCGTCGAGATCATCGTGAAGAAGAACGCCCGCTGCCGTTACACGACCATCCAGAACTGGTCGAACAACGTCTACAACCTGGTCACCAAGCGCGCCGTCGCCTACGAGGGCGCGACCATGGAGTGGATCGACGGCAACATCGGCTCCAAGGTCACGATGAAGTACCCGGCCGTCTACCTGATGGGCGAGCACGCCAAGGGCGAGACGCTGAGCGTCGCGTTCGCGGGCGAGGGCCAGCACCAGGACGCCGGCTCCAAGATGGTGCACCTGGCGCCCAACACCAGCTCCAGCGTCATCTCCAAGTCGGTGGCGCGCGGCGGCGGCCGCACCTCCTACCGCGGTCTCGTGCAGATCGAGGAGGGCGCGCACGGCAGCGCCAGCACCGTCAAGTGCGACGCGCTGCTGGTCGACCAGATCAGCCGCTCCGACACCTACCCCTACGTCGACGTCCGCGAGGACGACGTCAGGATGGGCCACGAGGCGACGGTCTCCAAGGTCAGCGAGGATCAGCTGTTCTACCTCATGAGCCGTGGGCTGGATGAGGACGAGGCGATGGCGATGATCGTGCGCGGCTTTGTGGAGCCGATCGCGCGTGAGCTGCCCATGGAATACGCGCTCGAGCTCAACCGGCTGATCGAGCTGCAGATGGAAGGAGCCGTCGGCTGATGGGCCTGAACGAGAAGCCCTTGTCGACCCTGCACGAGAAGGCGTCGTTCGACCTCGGTGACTTCGAGGTCCCGACCGGGCGCGAGGAGTCGTGGCGTTTCACGCCGCTCTCGCGCCTGAAGGGCCTGCACAACGGCAAGGCCGAGCCCGTGGGCCACGTGCGGCTGGACGTCGACGCGGCGCCCGAGGTCACCGTGGAGACGGTCGGCCGCGACGACGCCCGGCTCGGCAAGGCGTTCGCGCCCACCGACCGGGTGAGCGCGCAGGCGTGGCACGGTTTCGAGAAGGCCACCGTGATCACGGTGCCGCGTGAGGCCGTCGCGTCCAAGCACACCGTCCTGACGCTGACCGGGTCCGGCGACGGCGCCGCCTACGGCCACATCGTGGTCGTCGTGGAGCCGATGGCCGAGGCCGTGATCGTGCTCGACCACAGGGGCAGCGCGGTCTACGCCGACAACATCGAGTTCGCCATCGGCGACGGCGCCTCGCTCAGGGTCGTCAGCCTGCAGGACTGGGACGACGACGCGGTGCACGTCTCGCACCACCACGCCCAGCTGGCCAAGGACGCGACGTTCCGCAGCTTCGTGGTGACGCTCGGCGGCGACCTCGTACGCCTGTCGCCCAACGTGACCTACACCGCTCCCGGCGGCGACGCCGACATGTCCGGCGTCTACTTCGCGGACGCCGGCCAGCACCTGGAACACCGCCTGCTGGTCGACCACTCGCAGCCCAACTGCAAGAGCAACGTCGACTACCGCGGCGCCCTGCAGGGCGAGGCCGCGCACGCTGTCTGGATCGGCGACGTGATCATCAGGGTCGAGGCCGAGGGCACCGACACCTACGAGCTCAACCGCAACCTCATCCTCACCGACGGCGCCCGCGCCGACTCGGTGCCCAACCTGGAGATCCTCACCGGCGAGGTCGCCGGCGCGGGGCACGCCTCCGCCTCCGGCCGCCTCGACGACGAGCACATCTTCTACCTCCAGGCCCGCGGCATCCCCTACGACGAGGCCCGCCGCCTGGTCATCCGGGGCTTCCTCGGCCAGCTCATCGAGAAGATCGAGATCGAGGAGATCCGCGAGCGCGTGCTCACCGCGGTGGAGGCGGAGCTGGCCCGATGAGTTTCCAGAAGGTCTGCACGCTCGATGACATCCCCGACGGGGGCGTCATCGGCATCGAGGTGGAGGACACCCCGGTCGCGCTCGTCCGCAAGGGCGAAGAGGTGTTCGCCCTGCACGACGTCTGCTCCCACGCCGAGGTGAAGCTCAGCGAGGGCGAAGTCTACGACGGCACGCTGGAGTGCTGGCTGCACGGCTCGTGCTTCGACATCCGCACCGGCAAGTCCACAGGACCGCCCGCGACCAAGCCCGTGAACGTCTACACAGTCAAGATCGACGGCGATGACGTGCTCGTCTCGCTCTCGAAGGAGTCATAACAACCATGTCCACCCTAGAGATCCGCGACCTGCACGTCGCCGTCGAGGACAAGGAAATCCTGCGCGGCGTCAACCTGACCGTGGCGGCGGGGCAGACCCACGCCATCATGGGCCCCAACGGCTCGGGCAAGTCGACGCTCGCCTACGCCATCGCCGGCCACCCCAAGTACACGATCACCGGCGGCCAGGTGCTGCTCGACGGCGTGGACCTGCTGGAGCTGTCGGTCGACGAGCGGGCCCGCGCCGGCCTGTTCCTCGCCATGCAGTACCCGGTCGAGGTCCCCGGCGTCTCGGTGTCCAACTTCCTGCGCTCGGCCGTCACCTCCGTCCGCGGCGAGGCGCCGAAGCTGCGCCAGTTCGCCAAGGACCTCAAGAGCGGCATGGACGCGCTGTCCATCGACCCCGCCTTCGCCCAGCGCAACCTCAACGAGGGTTTCTCCGGCGGTGAGAAGAAGCGCCACGAGATCCTCCAGATGGAGCTGCTCAAGCCGAAGATCGCGGTGCTCGACGAGACCGACTCCGGCCTCGACGTGGACGCGCTGCGTGTGGTGTCGGAGGGCATCAACCGCTTCCGCGCCACCGGCGAGACCGGCGTGCTGCTGATCACGCACTACACCCGCATCCTGCGGTACGTGAAGCCGGACTTCGTGCACGTCTTCGCCGGCGGCAGGATCGTCGAGGAGGGCGGCCCGGAACTGGCCGAGAAGCTCGAGGCCGAGGGCTACGAGCAGTACACGAAGGCATCTGCATGACTTCCCCCAGCTTCGATGTGGAGAAGATCAGGAAGGAATTCCCGATCTTCTCCCGCGAGCTGCCCGACGGGCGCCCGCTCGTCTACCTCGACTCGGGTAACTCCTCGCAGAAGCCCGAGCAGGTCATCGAGACCATGCGGGAGCACTTGGCGCTGCACTACAGCAACGTCGGGCGGGCCATGCACGTGCTCGGGGCCGAGTCGACCGAGGCGTACGAAGGCGCCCGCGACAAGATCGCGGACTTCATCGCTGCGCCGTCGCGCGACGAGGTGATCTTCACCAAGAACGCCTCCGAGGCGCTCAACCTGGTCGCCTACTCCTTCGGCAACCGGACGAACACCGACCCGCGCTTCACGCTCGGACCCGGCGACGAGATCGTCATCTCCGAGATGGAGCACCACTCCAACATCGTGCCGTGGCAGATGCTCTCGCAGCGCACCGGCGCGACGCTGAAGTGGTTCGGCGTCACCGACGACGGGCGGCTGGACCTGTCGGCCGATGTGATCACCGAGCGGACGAAGATCGTCTCGGTGGCCCACCAGTCCAACGTGCTCGGCACCGTCAACCCGGTCGCCGAGCTGGCCAGGCGGGCGCACGCGGTAGGGGCGCTCATCATGCTGGACGCCTCCCAGTCCGTGCCGCACCACCCGGTGAACGTCACCGGGCTGGGCGCCGACTTCGTGGCCTTCACCGGCCACAAGATGGTCGGCCCGTCCGGCGTCGGCGTGCTGTGGGGGCGGGGCGAACTGCTGGAGGCCATGCCCCCGTTCCTGGGCGGTGGCGAGATGATCGAGGCGGTCTGGATGGACCACTCGACGTATGCGCCGGTGCCGCACAAGTTCGAGGCCGGTACGCCGCCGATCGTTGAGGCCATCGGGCTCGGCGCGGCCGTCGACTACCTCACCGGGATCGGCATGGAGGCCATCGAGGCGCACGAGCGCGAGCTCACGGCCTACGCGCTGGAGGCCCTGCGGGACGTGCCCACCCTGCGGATCATCGGCCCGGAGACGCTGGAGCAGCGCGGCGGGACGGTGTCGTTCACGCTGGAGGGCGTACACCCGCACGACGTGGGGCAGATCCTGGACGACCAGTTCGGCGTCGCCGTACGCGTCGGACACCACTGCGCGCGTCCGCTGCACCTGCGCTTCGGAATACCGGCGACCACGCGGGCGTCGTTCTACCTGTACAACACCACGGGCGAGATCGACGCCCTGGTGCGCGGCCTGCATCACGTTCAGAAGGTGTTCGCATAGCCATGATCGGCGAGTCGATGTACCAGGAGCTGATCCTGGAACACTACAAGCACCCGCAGGGGCGGGGACTGCGCGAGCCGTACGACGCCGAGGTTCACCACGTGAACCCCACGTGCGGCGACGAGATCACGCTCAGGGTCAAGGTGGGCGACGCCGGCAAGATCCTGGACGTCTCCTATGACGGACAGGGCTGTTCGATCAGCCAGGCCGCCGCCTCGGTGCTGCACGAGCTGGCCACCGGCTCGACGGTCGAGGAATCGCTCTCGGTGGTCGACGAGTTCACCCGGCTCATGCAGGGCAGGGGACAGGTGGAGGCCGACGAGGAAGTGCTCGGTGACGCGGTCGCGTTCTCGGGTGTGGCCAAGTTTCCGGCGCGTGTTAAATGTGCGTTGCTTTCTTGGATGGCCTATAAGGACGCAGTGGTGAGGAGTGCAGCCCAGTGAGTAAGCCAGTGGAGACTCCGACTGATTTCGACGGTGAGGCCACTGTCGAAGAGGTCATGGAGGCGCTCAAGGACGTCGTCGACCCCGAGCTCGGCATCAACGTCGTCGACCTGGGCCTGGTCTACGGGCTCAACCTCGACCCCGCCGACGGCCAGCGGCCCGTGGCCACCATCGACATGACGCTGACCAGCGCGGCCTGCCCGCTGACCGACGTCATCGAGGACCAGGCCCACTCCGCGCTCGACGGCATGGTGTCCGACGTGAAGATCAACTGGGTCTGGCTGCCGCCGTGGGGCCCGGACAAGATCACCGATGAGGGGCGCGAGCAGCTGCGTATGCTAGGCTTCAACGTCTGATCTTTTTCTGCTGTTATGGCTGGCGTCAAACGTCAGCCGTTTCAGCGTGCCATAGAGGGTTTCGGAAGGTCCGGGCCCATCCGGGAAATATCCGATAACATCCCGGCGTTGGCAGAGATGCACCCCGACGTCTCATTGCGCGTCTCGCGCCGCCTGCGGCCGGTGCCCGGTGTATCCCCCCTTGTGGATTGACCCGCCCCGATGGCGGGTGCCCTTGAACCTCTGTGCGGCTCACGCCGTGCATCCTGGCTCGTCCTTTCGCAGAAGTGACGTGCCACTTCGACGGAAAGGCACGATCTTTCGTGACCATGCTTGACGCTGTCATGCCCTCGTTCGACGAGAGCACCTCCGACTCGGCGGTCGAGGCCGCCGCGCAGCCCGGCCCCTCCGAGTTCGAGCTGCTGGGCCTGCCCAAGCCGCTCGTCACCGGACTGGCCAGGCAGGGCATCGACAGCCCCTTCCCCATCCAGAGCGCGACGATCCCCGACGTTCTCGCCGGGCACGACGTGCTCGGCCGCGGCCAGACCGGCTCCGGCAAGACCCTCGCCTTCGGGCTGCCCACCATGGCCCGCCTCGCCGGTGTCAAGCCGGCCCCCGGGCGGCCCCGCGCCATGATCCTCGTGCCGACCCGCGAGCTCGCCCTCCAGGTTCACGACGCGATCGAACCCCTCGGCCGCGGCCTGGGGCTGCGCATGAAGGTCATCGTGGGCGGCATGTCCATGGGCAAGCAGATCGAGGCGCTGCGGCGCGGCGTCGACATCGTCATCGCCACCCCCGGCCGCCTCGGCGACCTGATCCGGCAGCGCGAGTGCTCGCTGTCCGACATCGAGGTGAGCGTGCTCGACGAGGCCGACCACATGTGCGACCTCGGCTTCTTCCCCGTCGTCACCGACCTGCTCGCGCAGACGCCGACCGACGGGCAGCGACTGCTGTTCTCCGCCACGCTCGACGGTGACGTCGACAAGCTGGTGCAGCGTTTCCTCAAGAACCCGATCACGCACTCCGTGGCGCCGGCGACCTCGCCGGTCGACACCATGGAACACCACGTGATGCAGGTCACGCGGGACGACAAGTTCGACGTCATCGCCGAGATCGCCAACCGCGAGGGCCGCACCATCATCTTCGTCCGCACCCAGCACGGCGTGGACCGGCTCTGCAAGCAGCTGGCCCGGGTCGGCGTCAAGTCGGGCGGCCTGCACGGTGGCAAGCGCCAGAACCAGCGCACCCGCATCCTCGCCGAGTTCCGCGAGGGCTCCATCAACGTGCTCGTCTGCACCGACGTCGCGGCGCGCGGCATCCACGTGGACAACATCAGCCTGGTGCTGCACGTGGACCCGCCGCAGGACCACAAGAGCTACCTGCACCGGGGCGGCCGCACGGCGCGCGCCGGCGAGAAGGGCACCGTCGTCACGCTGGTGCTGCCCAACGAGCGCCGCTCGACCGACGCGCTCACCCGGCGCGCCGGGATCCACCCGTTCCGCCTGAAGGCCACCCCGGGCCACCCGCGGATCGCCGAGGTGACGGGTGCCCGCATGCCCAGCGGCGAGTCCGTCCCGGTCTGGGAGCCGGACGTCCGCAAGCCGCTGCGGCCCCGCCGCGACGGCGGCCAGGGGGGTTCGGAGCGCCGCGGCCGGCGTCCCCGCCGCGACTTCGACGGCGAGCGCCGCCCGCGCCGCCACGAGGACGGCGACCGGCCGGTCGGCTCCGGGCGGCGGCACGCCGAGGGAGAGCGGCCGTTCGGGCACACGCAGGAATCGCGGACGTTCGGTGACGACCGCCGCCGCGACAGCGGGCCGCGCGGCGGGTACCGGTCCGACGACCGCCCGCTCCGGCAGGACGACCGTGGCCAGCGCGGTGGCGGTTTCCGCTCCGACGACCGCGGCGGCCGCTACGCCTCCGACCGTACCCGCCCGGCCGAGCACGACCGCGGCGGTTACCGTTCCGACGACCGCGCCCCGCGCGACGGTTACCGCTCCGGTGAGGGGTACCGTTCCGGTGACAGTGGTGGTTACCGGTCGAGTGACGGCTACCGCTCCGGCGGTGGCCGTGGCGACGACCGGGGCAACGGCGGCGGATTCCGCCGCAACCAGGGCCAGAGCCAGGGCCAGGGCCGCCGCTTCGAGCGCTGACCGGGTCCGGCCCGCTCCGCTGCGGCGCCGTCACTGATCGACAACCTGCCCGCCGTACCTCGTCCATCGCGAGGTGCGGCGGGCAGTCGCGTTTACGGGCTGAGCCGATATGAATCGGTTCAGTAATAAGGGTGCCGGGCGCTGTAAATAGGGGAATAGGTGCTGATATCTTGCCTATTGCCTCAATCGACGTCCGGAGAGTTGTTTCATGGGCTTTCAGCGCGCCTTGCATGAGTCATGGACCGTCCAGGCGGTAAACGGCGAGGTGGGCGCCGGAGCTCGGCGCGCCCCTGTGCCCGCCACTGTGCCCGGGTGTGTGCACACCGACCTCCTCGCCGCCGGTCTCATCCCCGACCCCTACCTCGACGACAACGAGGACGGACTGGCCTGGATCGGCCGCACCGCCTGGCGC
Source organism: Nonomuraea sp. 3N208 (assembly GCF_052245935.1). Lineage (NCBI taxonomy): Bacteria > Bacillati > Actinomycetota > Actinomycetes > Streptosporangiales > Streptosporangiaceae > Nonomuraea > Nonomuraea sp. 3N208. Next base: position 88,161 of record NZ_JBQQBR010000047.1, read on the forward strand.
TACGAGACCGTCTTCGACTGGTCGCCGACCGGCCACGAGCGGACCGACCTGGTCTGCGCAGGGCTTGACACGGTGGCGCTGATCGAGCTGAACGGCAGCCGGGTGGGAGAGACGGCCAACATGCACCGGTCGTACCGCTTCGACGTCGGGAACCTTCTGCGTGACGGACAGAACCGGTTAAGAATCACGTTCAGTTCGCCGTACGAATACACCGACAGGCTGCGCGGAGAGCTGGGGGAGCGGCCTGGGGCGTACGCGGAGCCGTACCAGTTCATCAGGAAGATGGCCTGCAACTTCGGCTGGGACTGGGGACCGACGCTGGTCACGTCCGGGATGTGGCGGCCGATCGGCCTGCACGCCTGGAGCGGGGCCAGGATCGCCGAAGTGCGGCCGCTGGTCACCCTCGGGGACGGCGCGGCCAGAGTGGACGTCCACGTCCGGGTGGAGAAGACCGGAGCCGCCGAGGTGACTGCGGCGATCAAGGGCGTGTCGGGACGCGCGGTGATCCCCGAGGGCCGCAGCGAGGCCGTGATCACGCTGGAGGTGCCCGATCCGGAGCTGTGGTGGCCGAGAGGGTACGGCGAGCAGGCACTCTACGAGCTCGAGGTGACGGCCGGCGACGACGTGTGGCGCCGCGAGATCGGGCTGCGCGACGTGCGGTTGCGTACGGAGGGTGGCGCGTTCACCCTGGCCGTCAACGGCGTGGACGTGTTCGTCAGAGGGATCAATTGGATCCCCGACGACTGCTTCCCCACCAGGGTGACCCGTGACCGCTACTCCGCCAGGCTCGCCCAGGCGTGCGAGGCGGGCGTCAACTTGATCCGGGTGTGGGGCGGCGGCCTGTACGAGAGCGAGGACTTCTACGACGTGTGCGACCGGCTCGGGCTGCTGGTCTGGCAGGACTTCCCCTTCGCCTGCGCCGCCTACCCCGAGGAGGACCCGATCGGGGCGGAGGTGGAGGCGGAGGCCCGCGAGCAGGTCGCCCGGCTGAGCCCGCACCCGAGCCTGGTCTTGTGGTGCGGCAACAACGAGAACATCGAGGGCTACGCCGACTGGGGCTGGCAGGAGTCGCTCCAGGGACGCAGCTGGGGAGGTGGCTTCTACCTGGAGACGCTGCCGCGCATCGTGGCCGAGCTGGACCCCACCCGCCCCTACTGGCCCGGCAGCCCTTATTCCGGCTCCATGGACCTGCCGCCCAACGACCCTGGCCACGGCACCATGCACATCTGGGACGTGTGGAACCTGCGCGACTACACCGTCTACCGCGACTATCGGCCCCGCATGGCCGCCGAGTTCGGCTTCCAGGGGCCTGCCGCCTACGCCACCGTCCGCAGGGCGATCAGCGACGAGCCGCTGCTACCCGACTCCCGTGGCCTGCTGCACCACCAGAAGGCGATCGACGGCAACCTCAAACTGGCCGCCGGGCTCAAGCCGCACTTCCCCGTGCCCGAGACCTTCGACGACTGGCACTACCTCACCCAGGTGAACCAGGCGCGCGCCATCCAGCTCGGGGTCGAGCACTTCAGGGCCTTGTGGCCGCACTGCGCGGGCAGCGTCGTGTGGCAGCTCAACGACTGCTGGCCGGTCACCTCATGGTCGGCCGTGGACGGGGACGGCAGGAAGAAGCCGCTGTTCCACGCGCTGCGCAGGGCCTACGCCGACCGGCTGCTGACCGTGCAGCCACGCGACGGCGGCCTGGCGCTGGTGGCCGTCAACGACACCGGCCGCCCGTGGCGGGCGCCGGCGCGGGCCGTACGGCACGGCTTCGACGGGGCCGCGCTCGCGACGCAGGACTTCACCCTCGACGTGCCGCCGCGTACCGCCGTCACCGTGCCGCTCGCCCCGTCCGTCGCCGAGCCGGGCGACCCGGCGGCCGAACTGCTCGCCGTCGCGATCACCGGGTTCGGCGCCGCCTCTGCGATGGCCGAACACGCCGCCGTCGGGAACGGCCTCAGCCGCCCCGCCGCATCCGCCGAGCCGGCGGCGGATGGGCCAATGGCGGCGGATGGGCCAGCGGCGGCGGGCGGGCCACCGGCGGCCGACTGGCCGACGGCGGCGGGGCCGGTGGCGGCGGACGGGCCGGGTGAGGCGGGGGAGCGGCCCGTGGGGCGGGCATTGTGGTTCTTCGCGCCCGACAAGGACCTGCGCCTTCCCGAGCCGCACTACGACACGGCGACCGAGCCCGCGCCGGACGGGCTCCGGCTGACGGTCACCGCCCGCACGCTCCTGCGCGACCTGGCCGTCTTCCCCGATCGGCTGGACCCGGACGCGCAGGTCGACGACCAGCTCGTCACGCTGCTGCCGGGCGAGCGGGCCGAGTTCCTGATCCGTACGGCCGGCCTGGACGAGCGGGCCCTGGTCCGCGCGCCGGTGCTGCGCTGCGTCAACGATGTGGTGGTCCGATGAGGCGGTCATCGAGATCGGCCCTATCTCGGTGGCGTCGCCCTGATCTCGATAGCAGGATTGCGTCTACGTAGCGCCGTGGCTGCGGCAACGGCGCTGGGTCGGTGGCCGTCGCGCTCGCTTCCGAACCTATCGGCTGCTGATCCTCCGGCTCGGCGGCCACGCTTGCCGCGGGCAAGGGCGGCCTCGCTGAGGGGTTGGAAACTGCTGCTCTCGGATAAGTGTCCATGAGTGTCTTTTAGGTGTCACGAGTGCTGTATGATCTTGTGCATGAACCTGACGGAATGGGCACGCGCACAGGGGATCGCCCCGCGTACTGCGTACCGCTGGTTCC
>NZ_JBQQBR010000048.1:0-89698 GCF_052245935.1 Nonomuraea sp. 3N208
GCTGGTGCCGGCCGCGCGGTTGCCGCCGTTGGCGGTGGCGATGTCCTGCAGGGCCTGGAGGTGCTTGTGCACGTTCGTGCCCTTGACCTGCTGGACGAGCAGCTTGGCGAACGCGTCGTCCAGGCCGCCGGCGTTGGCCGGCGCCGCCATGGCCAACGGTAAGGCGAGCGCGGTCATGAATGCGATCACGATTCTGCGCATACGGGTACTCCCTGTGAACAGAAAAGCGAGGAATGTCCCCCGAGCCTCGCCGAACGCGAAACTAACCCGGCGCCGTGCCGCTGAGAAGACCTACCAATGCGGCAATATCAGGACATTTACTCCACTGCGCGGCGTGCGCGAGCCGTGCCGTCGCCACGCGACTGCCGCGAGCTGGGTGCCGAACTCATTGCCCCATCTGCAGGGCAATGAGTTCGGTGAACCCCGCGGCCCGAGTCCCCGTTGAGGGGTAAGGAGGTGCTGCGGATGGTGATCACGAGACGTGACTGCCTGGCGGGACTGCTCCTCGCCGGCCTGTCGGCGGGGTGTGGAACGACACCCGCCACCCGGGCCCAGCGCGCGGTACGGTCTCCACGAGTCATCGCTCCCGCCCCGATCAAGGGACGAGTGGGGCATCGCGCCCTCTGGACCGGGACCGAGATGCTCGTCTGGGCCGGCCTCACCCGCGAGGATCAGGCCATACAAGTGCGAGCCGTGACGGACGGCGCGGCCTACGACCCGGCGAGCGACAGCTGGCGGCGCATCGCCGACATGCCGCTGTCCGGGCGCGAAGGCATGGCGGCCGCCTGGACCGGACAGTCGGTCCTGTGCTGGGGCGGCAGGGCGATCGGCGAGCGCGAACAGCTCTTCGGCGACGGCGCCGCCTACGATCCGCAGACCAACCGATGGACCTCGCTTGCCGAAGCTCCCATAGGAGCTCGCACGGGCGCCGCCGCGGCATGGACCGGACGCGAGATGGTGGTGTGGGCGGGCCAGGGTGAGAGCACCGAGACACACGCCAAGGACGGCGCCGCTCATGACCCGGCCACAGGCTCCTGGCGGCCCATCCCGCCCGCACCGCTGCCCGACTTCTACGAGCACGCCGTCGTCTGGACCGGCCAGGAGTTGGTGGCCTTCGTCGGCGCCTTCGGCGACGATCGGCCTGCGGTGATCGCAGCCGCGTACGATCCCGCCCGTGGCAGCTGGCGGAAGCTGCCGGCCGCGCCGGTCGCACGCGGCTCAGGAACCCCGGTGTGGGACGGTCGCCGGATCCTCCTGCTCGCGACCGGCCCCGACATGATCACCGGTGGCGAGGTGAACCCCTTCCCCACTCCCCTGGCGCCGATCGGCGCCTACGTCCCGGACACCGACTCCTGGACGATGCTCACCCGTGCCCCTGCCATCCACAACGGCAGCTTCACCTGGACCGGCAGGGCCGCCGCGTTCTGGAACGGCGACCCGACCGGCGGACTGGCCTACATCGCCGATCAGGATCGCTGGGTTCGGCTCCCGGCCCACGACGGGTCGCTTCGCGAATCCCCCAGCTCCGTGTGGACCGGCACGGAGCTCATCGTGTGGGGCGGCAACCACAGCTACGGTCCGACCGCGGACGGCCCTCTCCGACCACTGAACGACGGCGTCGCCCTACGCCCCGATCTGTCCGGCTCTTGAGCGGTGGCCATCGACAGCCGCCCAGAAATTGTGTCGACTATGCACCACTGGCGGCTGTTAGTGCGGAGGCGTGGAACCGCCGCCAGATGCCCAGCCTGATCGTGCCGCTTTCGGCGAGTTTCAGGATCATAGGTAGTCGAAGAATCGAATCCACCAGCTCGGAGGGTGCTCGGATGGGTAGTAAGAGGCGAGCCCGCTCACTCCGTCATACCTCGTCCAGAGCAGATGTTGCGGGATCGAGAGGTAGCCCAGTTCTTCGAGTTCGGCTTCGAGTTCAGGGCTGGCTGCGGCCGTGGAGCCGGATGCCCCGGATGAGGGGTGACCAAGGCCCCTGACCAGGCAGATCCTATGCGCGGACCACTGCCACCGGGCAGCGGGCGTGATGCAGCACGCCCCGGCTGACCGAGCCCAGCAGCATCGACCCCAGGGCCCCGCGTCCGTGCGAACCCACCACCAGGAGATCCGCCTGCTCAGAGGCCTCGGTGAGCGCGTCCACCGGATGCGCCGACACCGCCGCCTCGACGACACGTACATCGGGGTAGTCCTTGCTCAAGGCTTCCACCCGGTTCCTGATGATCTGCTGCTGCGCCGCACGGACCTCGTCCATGTCGTACGCGGCCTCCGGCGCGAACGCGTGCACCGGCAACTGCCAGGCGTGCACCACCCGCAGCGCCGCACCGCGCAGCTTGGCCTGTTCGAAGGCGTAGGCCAGCGCGGGCTCGCATTCAGGCGAGTCGTCCGCCCCGGCCACGACCTCGCCGTGCACGGACCGCGGCTCGCCCCGTACCACCACGACCGGGCAGTGCACGTGACCGGCCACGTGCATGCTGACCGATCCCAGCAGCGCGCCGGCGAACCCGCCCAGCCCGCGGCTGCCCACCACCACCTCGGTGGCATCCTCGGCCTGGTCGCGGAGGACCACGGCGGGCGTGCCCTCGACGTTCTGCGTCTCGACCTCGACTGTGGGCTGGCACTCGCGGGCGAGCGCCTCGGCCTCGCGCAGAACCCTCTGCCCCTCGCCCAGCAGCACATCCGGCAGGGCGACGTTGGGGTATTTGCCGATCTGGTACGGAGAACGGTCCACCGCGTGCACGATCCGCAGCGGCAGGCGCATGCGGAAGGCGTCGCCGGCCGCCCACTCGACGGCGGCTTGTGAGGGCGCCGAGCCGTCCACTCCTACGATGATCATGATGTTCTCCCTCCTGTTCCCAGACTTATCGCACCGTGCTCACGTGCGTCGGCGCGGGGTAGGAGGTCAGCGGCTCGCGGGCCGAATGGCCCCGTCCGCCGCGGGCTCGGGGCGGCATCCTGTACGCCGGATGCTTACGGCCAGCCGGCATTCGGGGCGGGCGCGGAGGCAGAGAGCAGCTTGCCGGTCCGCGGTTCCGTGGTCAGGCGACGAATGTTGTCCTCGAAGCCTTCGTCCGCGCGCCAATCGGCAACGAGCATGAAGAGCGTTCTGCCGTCTTCGCCTCCCAGCATGCAGGCGAAGCAGGGCAGGTCGAGCTCGATCCGCTGCAGGATGTCGCCGCCTTCGCGGACGCGTACGACGCTGTGCTTGTCGCCGTCCATGGCCGAACACCAGATGGCGCCTTCGGCGTCCATGCAGATTCCGTCACCCGGACGATCGGCCCACACGCGGCGATGGGACAGAGTGCCGTCGGTGGCGATGTCGAAAGCCGTGAGCCTGCGCGCGAACGACTCGGCGACGATCAGCGTCGAGTTGTCGGGCGTCACCACCATGCCGTTGGGGAAGGCGATGTCGTCGGCGACCTTGCGCACCGAGCCATCGGGGGCGACGAGAGCGATGACCCCCGGCGCGATGCCCTCACCGGGGTGGAAGTCGCACCCGCCATTGACGTAGATGTTGCCGCGGCCGTCGACGACGATCTCGTTCCACCCGTCTGCCAGCCCTCTCAGGTCGGCGTGGGTGACCATCGACCCGTCCGGTTCGCGGCGGGTGAGCTCCTCGCCGGTCATGAGCAGCCGCCCGTCGGGCAGCCAGTCGATCGACCAACCGAGCCCGGGCCGTCCCCGCCCGACGACCTCGGTCTTGCCGTCGAGATCGACCGCCAGGATCTCCTGCGCACCCCAGTGCGCGAACCACAGACGACCGTCGTGCCACCGCGGCGACTCGCCGATGACGAGTCCGGTCGCCAGCGTGCGTGGTTCAGTCATGCGGAACCCTCCCATGCCACAGAGTTTTCGCCGGCATGTGGCCGGCCTCTCAACGCCTATACGAACGACGCTGAGCCGGATCGACATTCGCGGCTTGAAAAGAAGTAGCGAACCTGCCTCGAAATTCGAGATCATCCGCCCATGTCAGACGGCACTTCAGGAGCGTACCGAGCAGGTGAGACGGCCTTGCTGGCCACGGTGAAGGAGGCCGAGCCAGTGGTCGAGCACTGGCGGCGGCGCTACGACTCCTCCGCGTCGGCCGGGATTCCCGCGCACGTGACAGTGCTGTTCCCGTTCCTGGACTTCGATCGCATCGGCGCCGCGGTGGTCGACGATCTCAGGACAGTGATCGGCGAGCACAGCCCGTTCACCGTCCGGTTCGACAGGTGCCGGCGTTTCCCTGACGTGCTCTACCTCGCGCCGACGCCCGACCGGCCGTTTCGCGCGCTGACCGAGGCGCTCGTGGCGCGCTGGCCCGAAGCACCGCCCTATGGCGGCCAGTTCGCCGAGGTCATCCCGCATCTGACCGTCGTGCATGGCCAGCTGCCTCACGTGTACGACGATGCGGAGACGGCCCTGGCCGCTGAACTGCCCGTCACCGCCGACATCTCATCGGTCAGCCTCTTCGTCAGCGACGGCACCCGCTGGCACCAACACGCCGAGTTCCCCCTGCTTGGATGATCTCCCGGTCGAGGGCGCGGTCAGCGCGCACCCCGAGGCGTTCGTCACCTTGACCGCCCACCTCCTTCGACCCGGTAAACGTCACGCCGGCGGTGGTCAGGCGTGGACGGCGACGGCGACGTTCGCGTGATCAGGAGGGTGCCGGTGATCCGGAGGGCAGCAGGGTGGAATGAACCGATGAGGCAGGTGGGCGGATTTCTCCGCTGCCACGCGGCACGAGCGTGGGGCGGATGACACGGCGGGCCGGTGGCCCGCTCCACCCGTCGATCCTGGCGAACAAGGTCTGCGCGGCGGCCGTGCCCAGGCTGACCGGATCCCCGGCGACGACGGTCAGCGGGACCGGAAGCATGTCGGCCAGCGGGAAGTCGTCAAAGCCGGTGACTGCGACGTCGCGACGTGGCCCCAGCGCACGCAGCAGGCCCTGGGTCATGAAGCCGGTGGTGGTGAAGACGGCGGTCGGGGGGTTCGGCATCGCCAGCAGTTCGCGGCCCGCCCGTTCCGCCTCGGCGACGGAACCGGTGGACAGGCGCCGAATCAGTGCCGAGTCGACCGAGCCGGCTTCGGCGCGCATGGCGTCCCGGAAGCCGCGTAGGCGCTGCGTGGTCGTCCAGCGGCTCGGCGCGACGATGGCACCGATTCGGGAGTGCCCGTACGAGAGGAGGTGCCGTACGGCCATCCGCGCCCCGGCGGCGTTGTCCAGCACGACCTCGTCGGCCTCCACTCCGGCGCCGGGGCGGTCCACGAAGACGACCGGTGTGCCGCGCTCGATCTCCGGCTGCAGGTAGCGGTAGTCCCGTCCGCCGGGAACGATGAGGAGCCCGGCCACCTGGCGGCCCAGCAGTCCGTCGATGGCGGCGCGCTCCGCCTGCGGGTCCTCGTCCGCGCTGGCCAGCACGACGGCGTAGCCGCGCGCCCGGGCCACGCCGATCACCGCCGAGGCGACGGCCGCGAAGAACGGGTTGGTGAGATCTCCGAGCAGCAGGCCGATGTCTCCGGTGCTCTGCCCGGATCGCATGCCGCGCATGCTCCGGGCCACCTCGTTGCGCCGATAGCCGGTCGCGGCGATGGCCGCCTCCACCTTCGACCGCGTCTCGCGGCTGACCCGCCCCTCTCCGTTCACCACCCGGGACACCGTCTTCATGCCCACCCCGGCGAGTTCGGCCACCTGCTTCATCGTCGGCCGAGTCACGGTCCGTCCCCCTTCCTGCGGCTTGTCGATCACTACAAGGCCGCGGGCACGTCGGCAGGGCCGGTCACGCCTCCATCCCGCGGTTTTCGCCGACGCCGCCGGTGCCGTCCGCCCTGGCGTTGAGCCCGTTACCGATCATCGTATCGGGGCCGGCACCGGCCGGGTCGCCGATCGCGGTACCGGCCGGGGCCTTGGCAGGATCGTCTGGCGGCACCTCGGCCAGCGCGCCGGTCATGGCGCCGAGCACGCGTTCCGCCGTGGCCTCCGCCCGCGTGAAGGCGGCCACGCGCCGCCCCAGCCGCAGCACCTCGATCCGATCCGCCACCTCGAAGACAAAGGGGAGATTGTGGCTCACCAGCACCACGGACACGCCCTGCTCCCGCACGGATTCGATCAATGCCCGGACGCGGCCGGTCTGGACGACGCCCAGGGCGGCCGTCGGCTCGTCCATCAGGACCAGCCGGCTCGCCCACAGCACCGCTCGCGCCACCGCGATCCCCTGCCGCTGACCACCGGACATGGTGCCGACCGTGCTGCGGGTGTCCTGCAGGCCGACGCTGAGGCGGGCGAACGCCTCTTCGGCCTGGCGCCGCATCTTCGGTTTGTCCAGCATGCCCAGCCTGCCGAGCAGCCCACCGCGCATCATCTCGCGGCCGAGGAAGAGGTTCGCGGCGGGATCGAGGTCGGAGGCGAGCGCGAGGTCCTGATAGACGGTCTCGATGCCATGGCGGCGCGGATCGAGCGGGCTGGAGAACGTGACGGGCCGGCCTTCGACGCGGATCTCGCCCTCGTCCGGCTGGATCACCCCGGAGATCACCTTGATCATGGTGCTCTTGCCCGCGCCGTTGTCTCCGACCAGTGCGACGACCTCGTTCGGGCGCACGGTGAGCGAGGCGCCCTGGAGGGCCCGGACCGTCCCGTAGTGCTTGACGATCCCGGACAACTGCAGGAGCGGGGTGTCAGGACTGCTGCTCATCAGCGCCTCCTCGGATCCCGTTCCGGCCAAGGGATGCCGGAGATCCATCGTGGGGGGTGACAACGTTGTCGCATCTGACAGTACTAGGGTAGCGTGCGCCGGCAAAGTGGTCCGGGGTGCGGATATCCCACCGCCCACCCATGACGCAGAGCCGGTTCCGCCTATCAGCCGAGGGGTGCGTTCTCTTGCCAGCTGACGTCCACGCAGCGCACTGGGCCGTTCTCGCCGAGAGCCTGGCCTCCGTGTCCTCCCGGGCGGCGGCTCGGCTGGAGGCGGAATTCGGTGCCGGTGAGATGTTCCGGCGCTGCTTCGCCAACGCCTGGACGACCACGCTGCGCGGGGACCCGGCCGAGCCCTTCGTCATCACCGGCGACATCCAGGCCATGTGGCACCGGGACACGGTCGGCCAGCTCCGGCCGTACTTGACCGGGCTGCCGGACCCGGCCGTGCTGCGTGTCCTGACCGGGGTCGTCCGGCGGATGGCCCGCGCGGTCCTGGCCGATCCCTACGCCAACGCGGTGAACGACGGGCCCACCGGCGGCCACGCGGACGAGCACGACCGGCCGGCCCCGCCCCCGGAGGTGTGGGAGCGCAAGTACGAGGTGGATTCGCTGTGCTCGTTGCTGTCGTTCGGCTACGAGCTGTGGGCGGCCAGTGGATCGGCGGCGCATCTGGACGGCGACTTCGCGGCGGCGGCCCACCTGGTCCTGCGGGTCTGGCGGGTCGAGCAGGACCATGAGCGGGCCTCGCCGTACCGGTTCGAGCGCGTGGCCGGCCCGTTCCAGGGCGACACGCTGGACCGCGGCGGTCTCGGGTCGCCGGTCGGCCGCACAGGGATGACCTGGTCGGGATTCCGGCCCAGCGACGACCGGTGCGAGTACGGCTACCTGATCCCGGCCAATGCGGCGGCCGTGGTCGCGCTCAACGGCGTCGTACGGATGTGCGACGAGGGACTGCTGGAGCCGGCGCTCCGCACCCCAGCGCTGGAGCTGGCCGTCGAGATCGCGGGCGGCATCGCCCGCCACGGGGTGGCGCAGATCGACGCCGGCCCCGTCTACGCGTACGAGGTGGACGGCCTCGGCAGCGTGAACCTGATGGACGACGCCAACGTGCCCAGCCTGCTGTCCCTGCCCTATCTTGGCTGGTGCGACCGCGACGATCCGCTCTATCGGCGGACCCGCGAGTTCGTGCTGAGCGAGCGGAACCCGCACTACTACGGGGGCCGGGCGGCGGAAGGCGTCGGCAGCCCGCACACACCCGTGCGGCACGTCTGGCCGATGGCGTTGTGCGTACAGGCCCTCACCGCCGGGTCGCGGCAGGAGTCGGCGGACGCGTACCGTGTGCTCCTGGCCACAGATGCCGGCACTGGGCTGATGCACGAGAGCTTCCACGCCGACGACCCGGCCACCTTCACCCGGCCGTGGTTCGCCTGGGCGAATTCCCTGTTCGCCGAACTGTCGCTCTCCCTGGCGGGGCTTCCGGTCCCGCGTCCGATCCCTCCTGTACCGGCCGAGGTGGCCGACGCCGTACGGGGAGCGGATTCGCCGGTGGTCCTCGGTCGGCAACAATTGGGCCACCGGCGTTGACGGCCAGCGGCGACTAGGGTTACCGTGCCTCATCCGATGTGACAACGTTGTCACCATAGGCGCACCCCATAGAGGTGAGCGATGTCAGACCTTGAGACAGCGCCGACGAACGCCGACGCCGCACGCCCGGTTGCCACCGTCGACGACGCCCGGCCGGGATCGCGGGTGTCCGGCCGGCTCCGTAACCTGCACCGGACGCAACGCAGCTGGTCGGTGCTCGTTCTGCTGGCCCTGATCATGATCTTCTCGGTGATGCGCCCGGAACAGTTCGTGTCCTGGTTCAACGCCAAAAGCATCGCCGTCGACGCCTCTAGCTATCTGCTCATAGCGGTCGGGATGACCTTCGTCATCACGATCGCGGGCATCGACCTCTCGGTCGGCTCGGTGCTCGTGTTCTCCGGCGTCGTCAGCCTCAAGGTGATGCTCGCGATCGGCGGCGACGGGCCACTCGTCCTGCTGGCCGGACTCGCCACCGCGCTGCTCTCCGGGTTGGCATGGGGGCTGGTCAATGGGCTGGTCACCACCCGCGGCGGCGTCTCTCCGCTGATCACGACGCTCGGCAGCTTCGCCGCCGCCACCGGTCTCGCGTATCTCCTGGCCGGTGGGCAGGACATGCACGGGGTGCCGCGCACGCTGGCCGACACACTCGGCTTCGGCGACTTCCTCGGGGTGCCGTACACGGTGCTGGTGGCTCTGGCGGTCGCCGCCGCCGGGGCCTTCGTGATGTCGCAGACCCGGTTCGGCCGCTACACGTCCGCGATCGGATCCAACGAGGAGGCGGTTCGCCGGGCGGCGGTCAACGTCAACCGCCACATCGTCAAGGTTTACGTGCTCTCCGGCGCGCTGGCCGGGCTGTCCGGGTTCGTGAGCCTGGCCCGGTTCCAGACAACGACGCTCAACGGCCACCAGACCGACATGCTGCAGGCGATCCTGGCGGTCGTCATCGGGGGCACGAGCCTGAGCGGCGGCATCGGCACCGTACTCGGCACCGTCGTCGGCGTCATGATCCCCTCGGTGCTCACGGACGGCTTCGTCATCCTCGGCTTCGAGCCCTTCTGGCAGCAGGTAGCGCTCGGGGCCGCCCTGGTCGCGGTCGTGATGGTCGACCAGCGCCGCCGGCGGCGCGATGCAGGAACATAGCGCGGTCTCCGCGCACGCTTGCCCGCACCACGACGCGTCCCCCACGGGACTCATCCCCGCAGGCCTCCGCAAGCCTCCGCAGGACCACGGGACCTCCACAGGATCCTCATGGACCGTCACAGGATCCATCCCGCTCACCCCCCGCGCATCTCCTCACGCCCTGCGCCGCCCACGAGGCTTCCTCCGCCGACGACGCACGTTTCACGCCATCGCCTGCACACACCGACCGTGTGCGGCCGCATCAATCAGGAGAGTCGACGATGCAGAGAACACCCATGGCATGGCTGGCCGTCGTCGCCGGTCTCGTGACCACGCTCGCCGCCTGCGGTTCCTCCGCTTCCAGCGGCACGGACACCGCTTCGAATGCCGGCGCATCGGCCGCGTCCACCGAGGCGGGCGCCAAGAAGGTCAAAGTGACCTTCATCGAAGGGGTGGCAGGTGACCCCTTCTACGAGACCATGGCTTGCGGCGCCAAGGAGGCGGCGGCGCAGCACAACGTGGACCTGAACATCCAGGGCGCCAAGAACTGGGATGTGAGCCTGCAGATCCCGATGGTCAACTCGGTCATCGCCGCCCGGCCGGACGCGATGTTCATCGCTCCCAACGACTCCGAGGCCCTGGTCCAGCCGTTGAAGCAGGCGACCGAGGCCGGTATCAAGGTGGTGCTGGTGGACACCACCCTGTCCGACACCAGCTTCGTCTCCTCAGCGATCGCCAGCGACAACGTCAAGGGCGGCCAGGTCGCCGCCGACGCGCTGGCGAAGCTCATCGGCGAGAAGGGTAGCGTCCTCCTGGTCGGCGGCCAGCCCGGGGTGACGACGGCCGAGGCTCGTCAGAAGGGCTTCGAGGAGGGGCTCAAGAAGTATCCCAACATCAAATATCTTGGCAACGTGTTCACCTCCAACGGTGTCGCGAAGATCTCCCAGCTGGTCTCCGCCCAGCTCGCGGCCCATCCCGACCTGGCCGGCATCTTCGCGCTCAGCACGGACCAGAGCCAGGGCGCCAATAACGCGGTGAAGGCGGCGGGCAAGGCCGGCAAGATCAAGCTGGTCGGTTTCGACGCGGGACCCGCACAGGTCGAGCAACTGCGCGACGACGTGGTCCAGGCCCTGGTCGCTCAGCAGCCGGCGCAGATCGGCGCCGACGGCGTCGCCCAGGCCGCCGCGGCGGCGCGCGGCGAGCAGGTGCAGAAGCAGATCGGCACCGACTCCACCGTCATCACCAAGGAGAACGTCGACGACCCCGAGGTGGCGAAGTACCTCTACACCACCACCTGCAACTGACATCGGCTTCACCACCGGCGTCACAACGGCCGGAAACCCCTCGCACGGGTTTCCGGCCGTTCCGGCTCCAGCCACCGCCCGATATTTCAGGGCGGCGGGGTCACCGCCACCGGGCATCGGGCTTCGGCCAGCGCGGTCTGAGTGACCGGTCCCAGCAGGAGACCAGGGGGTGCATCGGTTCCCCGATTGCCGAGCACGAGCAGCGTCGCGTCCTTCGTCGCGTCGATCAGTGCCCGCTGTGGTCGCTCGGCCACGAATTCTGTAGTGACAGAAACCCTGGGGTGTCGGGAGGTCAGATGGGACGTCACTTCGTGGAAACGAATCTCCGCTCCCTTTCGGATCGCCCGGGAGTCGACGAATGGCTGCCAGTCCGGCCCGGCCGGTGGCCCGTAGTCTCGCCAACAGCAGATGGCTGTCACGGCGTCGCCGCGGAGCGCGGCCTCCTCCAAAGCGAAACCGAGCGCCGCCAGGCTGGCGGGCGAACCATCCACACCGACCACGATCCGCGCTCCGTCACCAGCCGGCATCGCGTCAGGCCGGACGACGATGACCGGCCCGGCACTGTGCGCGGGCACCTGCACGGCGGCCGATCCCACCTGCAGGTCTTCGAAACCACCTTGCCCCCGCGAGCCGAGCACTGTCAGCTCAGCCTCGCGTTCGGCCTGCAGCAGCACCGTTGAGGCCGTCCCCCTCGCCAATCGCGGCCGGACGTCCACGTCGGGGGCCAGGCTCTGAGCACGGCGTACACCCTCCTCCACCACATGGGCGGCAACCTGCCGGATCTGTGCCAGGACCTCCTGCTCCACAGGCCGCAGCTGATACGGCCAGTGCCAGGCATGACAGACCAGAACAGAGGACTCACGTAGGCGCGCCTCCTCGACCGCCCAGCGCAACGCCAGTGTGCTCGCGGGTGACTCGTCGTAGCCGACCAGTATGGGCCGTCCCATCATGCCTCCCCGGTAGAAGGGTTCTCCCTTCTAGTCGCATGGGCTTTTCCCCGGCCTACGAGACGAGACCATGGGTGATGAAATCTTGGTGGTCCCCTGGCGTTTCCAGCCCTAATGATGACGAGCCGCTGATCGCATACTTCGCTCCGATAGGGCAACGGCGGTCAAGGGTGTACGTGGATGGCGCTCATGGTCGGGGGAACCGAGAACGGCTCCCTAGCGGACGATCGCAACCGGGCAGGGTGCATGTCTCAGCAGGGCTGCCGTCACGGAGCCGAACCGTCCGTGCGGGCTCCCGACGACCACCAGGGTCGCGTCGGGGACGGCGGCGAGCGCCTCGCCTGCTCGTGACTGCGGCGTACGCACCTCGATGGCGACCTTCGGGTGCTTCTCCCGCCACGGCACGAGGACTTGGGTCAGCCACTTCTCGGCAGCGTTGTGCACGGCCAGCGGATCCATGGCTGGCTGCGCCATGCCTCCCCAGGCCGCCGGAGGCTGGTGCCAGGCGTGCACGACGGTCAGCGGAAGGCCGCGCATGGCCGCTTCCGTAAAGGCGAATCCGAGCACCGCATCAGCCTTGTCGTCGTTCGCCAGACCCGCCACGATCGGCCCCGGGTGGGACCTTCGTGGCAAAGCACCCCGACCGCGGACGACGATGACCGGGCACTGCGCGTGGGCCGCCGTATGCGCCGCCACGGACCCGATGATCGCCCGGGCCATCGCGCGCAGTCCGCGGGAGCCGACCACGAGCAGTCCGGCATCGGCCGACAGTTCCTCCAAGCGCGTGGTCGTCGAGCCCTCGTACAGGTCGGTTCGTACGTGCAGCCCAGTGGAACTGGCTCGTGCGCAATCGGCGCCGTGCCACAGCACGTGCTCGGCCGCGCGGCGCAACGAGTCACGGGCCGCCTGATCCCCGTCGTCGTACGGCCACTGCCACGCGTGGCACATGGTGAGCGGCAGCTTTCGGAGCTCGGCCTCGTCCATCGCCCAGTCCAGAGCCTGCATCGCGTGGTCGGAGCCGTCATAGCCGATGACCACGCCCAATGTCTCGTTCACAGGGTCACTCTCCGCAGATCGCAGCGCAGCCTGGCAGGACACAATTGTCCGATCTTGAAGCTTGCACATTTGCTGGCCAGATCTTTGGCCGGACGCCGACGAAAATCGCGCCAGGCGAGCGCCTCCAGGAAACGGCCATCAGCCATCCTCCCCCGCCCGCGCCCGGGCAAGTTGGGCCGGGCGAAGGGCTCGCATGGCGGAGCCGGTCAGGGCCGGACCACGACGACGGGCACATGTGAATGATGGAGCACGGCATGAGCGATACCGCCCATGCCGACCCGGGCCGAAGCCCCACTGTGCGCCCCGATGACGACCAGGTCCGCTTCGGCCGAGGCGTCGATCAGCGCTCGTGCCGGATGCTCGTGGACGACGTGCTGAACGAGCGTGACGTCCGGGAACTTCTCCCGCCAGCCGGCGATGGCCTCCGCGAGCAGGACGGCCTCCTCCTGGTTCACTTCGTCGACGTCGTAGACGAGAGGCTCCATGTCCCCCGGCCATCGCGTGGCGGGATGCACCCAGGCGTGGACGGCCCGCAAGGTGGCGCGGCGCAGCGCCGCCTCGCGGATGGCGAAATCCAGCAGAAAGTCCTGGCCGGACTTTCCGCTGACGCCCACGACGATCTCGCCGCGATCGCCGGCGTGCGGTTGCCGGATGACGGCCACCGGACACGGCGCTCTGGCCACCACGTCACGGCTGACCGAGCCCAAGAGCAACTCGGCGAAACCGCCACGACCGCGGTTTCCCACGACCAGGAGCTGCGCTTCTTCGGCCGCGGCGACCAGCGCGTCCGCTGCCCGGCCGGCGATGATGTCGGTGGTAACGCTCAGATGCGGCCTGCCTGCTCTGGCGTGAACGGCCGCATGGCCCAGCATCTCCCTTTCCGCAGCCTCCGCCCCTGTTCCCCAGCTGCGCGGCTGGTGCGCGAGCGGTACGTCGTGGGTCCACCGGGGCGCCGCGTACAGCATGTGCAGCGGGGCGTCGCGAATGGCGGCCTCCCGCCCGGCCCAGTTCGCGGCCTGCAGCGAAGGCGCTGATCCGTCCACGCCGACGATGATCGGCCTTGTCATGGGTGCCGCCTCGCACGTTGGTGATGCGCGCGGGAGGTCGTCCCACGCCAGGCCCGCCTGTCTCACGCCAGGCTAGGCGCAACGTGAGTGGCGCAGGCGCAGCCAGGCCAGCCCCCTCACGAGCTTGGGAATCTGCTGGCCCAGTCATGACCGCCACGTGATGGCTGCACCGCTACGGCGGTGCCCCTCGATGTCGCACATGCAGCGGCGACGGCCTTGGCCCGCATGCCGCTGACGCAGCCACAGCTCCGTGTGAGTGTTCATTGAGTGCACATCTCGCCGATGACAGCCTCCGCTGGGACGCGCACGAGGCCCGCTCGTTGTGGAGACGGCTCCCTGGTCGGGGGGAGCAGCAGTGGCGGCGGGTGGCCCGACCTTTACGCACTTCGGGTGACAAGGTCGGCGACGCTTGGCCGGCGCGGGGTAGGAGGACCGGGGTGGGTGCTTCATCGACGCGTTCAGGAGGCGACCGATGAAGGTAGAGGAAACCGGGATGAAAGCCCGGGACGTGATGCATGAGGGAGTTCAGTGCATCGGCGAACACGAGAGCCTGCGTGTCGCCTCACAGATGATGTGCGACCTCGGGGTCGGTGCACTACCCATCTGCGGAGACGATGACCGGCTTAAAGGAATCATCACTGACCGTGACATTGTGGTCCTGTGCTGTGCCCACGGCAAGGACATCGACCGGACGACCGCTGGGGAACTCGCTCGTGGACTGGTATGGGTGGACGCCGATGCCAGCATCGAGGAGGCACTGTTCGCGATGGAGCAGCACCACATCAAGCGCCTCCCCGTGATCGAAAAGCACCGTCTCGCCGGCATCATCAGCGAGGCCGATCTCGCCAAAGAGTTGCCCGACAGCAAACTCGCAGAGTTCGTTCACCGCGTTTATGCGCTCGACTGACACACGCGCCCCGTGGACGTGGTCGTTTACCTCGCCTTTGGAACGTCGCGCCGGGTTGACGTGTGCTCTCTGACGAGCCATTATGAACACACATTCATGAACAGTCGTTCATGTCGATGATGGGGAGGGGTTTCGGTGGCAGGCATCGTCAACACCGCGCAGGCGCAGGCATGGAACGGCTATGAGGGCGAGCATTGGGCCGCCCACGATGACCGCTATGACGCGGTGAACAGCGGATTCAACAGGTTCTTACTGGAGGCGGCCGGGATCGGCGAACGCGATCGGGTACTCGACGTCGGCTGTGGGAACGGCCAGCTGACCCGGTTGGCGGCCGGTCAGGCCCCGCGCGGGTATGCATCCGGTGTCGACCTGTCAGGTCCCATGCTCGCCAAGGCGCGCGCCCGCGCGGCGGCCGAGCATGTTCCCAATGTGTCCTTCGAGCAGGGTGACGTGCAGGTTCACCCGTTCCAGGAGGGCGCCTTCGACGTCGCGCTCAGCCGGTTCGGGGTGATGTTCTTCGCCGACCCCGTCGCCGCCTTCGCCAACATCCGCCGCGCGCTGCGCCCGGCAGGTCGGCTCGCGTTCGTGTGCCTGACCGAACTCGCCGGCACCGACCTGGGCACCGTGGTCGGCGCGACGGACCCGTACCTGCCGCGTCCCACCGGCGCGGACGGCAGCGGACCCACGTCGTTGGCTGATCCCGCGCGCATCCACCGCGTGCTGGCCGATGCCGGATTCCAGGACGTCACCTGCACATACGTCGAAGCGGACCAGATCTGGGGCCGGGATGTCGCCGACGCGGCCGAGTTCCTCACCGGTTGGGGTCCGGTCAGGCACCACATGACGCTCGCCGGCCCCGAGGCCGCGGCGCGCGCTCGGGACGCGCTCACCGCCGCGCTGGGCCTTTTTGCCCAGCCCGGCGCCGTCCGGCTGCGCGGCACGGCGTGGCTGGTCACCGCTGTCGTCCCGTAACGTTCTCATGATCTGTTGTGTTCGACTGACCACCATGAGGCCGGATGTCACCCAGAAAAGCGGCGGTGCTACGTGACAGTGGCGATGGGCGAAGCCTGCGTGAGCATCTGATCGCCATCACCGAACGCATGATCTCCGCGCGGGGTACGGCGGGACTCACCGTGCGCGCGATCGCTCGCCAGGCGGGTGTCGCCGACGGTGTCCTCTACAACCACTTCGCCGATAAGGAGGAGTTGCTGGCCAACGCCATACGCGCGCATGTCCGCACCGTCGAACGAGAGCTGGGTGAACTCCCCGAACCCGGTACCGGCACCGTCGAAGCCAATTTGCGCGCCTACCTCGCCTACGGCCTGGCGCTGCACCGGGCGATCCTGCCCGCCTTCGCCGGGTTGCTCACCCAGCCCACGGTCCTCACCAAGCTGGCGGAGCTGGGAGGGCACGGCGAGGACTGGCGCGATCGACTGGCCCGATACCTGCACGCTGAACGAGACCTGGGCCGGCTCGCTGCGGACGCCCAGCTCGACGCCGCCGCGGCGATGATCGTGGGCGTCTGCCACGAGACAGTGCTGCCCGCGTTGTTCCAGCACCACGGGACAGCCGCGGCGCTACCTTCCGTCGAATCCATCGTCACCACCGTGCTCACCGGAATCGGGCAATGAGACACCAGATGCCGACAGCATCCTCATCTGCCACCGACAGCGCGTCCTACTGATCTTGGATGGCGGCACTCAACCTCAGTTGAGCGCACTCGCGTTGGTTCAGAGACGCCTGGTGCGATGCCCGATGCCCAGCACGTGTGCGCTGACCGGGTAGAGGCCGTCGCTGACCCGGGGGCGGCATCCACACTGCGCAGAACGAGGCGGCCCCGCACCTTGACGGCTGCAACGAGATCGTTAACACTCCCGAAATATGACCGAGTACACATCGCCGGGGTGCTCGGCTCCGGAATGTTAGCGCTACCATCCGGCGCACCCTAGCGCGACAGGACAGTGAGATGTCGAACATGATGCCCAGGCGCGAGGCGCTGCGGTTGGCGGTGCTGGCGGCCGCCACCCCGTCCGCACTCGCCTTGGTCCCGTCCGGTACCGCCCAGGCAGCTCGTACGGCGCTGGCCCCACCGCCGCAACACGACCCGCCGGTGCCCGGCGCGTGGATCGTGAAGCCGTTCGCCAACAGCCAGGTCACCTTGGGCGAGAGCCTGTTCAGCGTCAACCGTGACCGGATACTGAACTTCCTGAGGGCCTATCCCGCTGACCGGATGCTGGCCAACTTCCGGGCCAACGCCGGGTTGGACACGCTGGGCGCCCAGCCGCCCGGCAGCTGGGACGACGCTACGGGCAATCTACGCGGCCACTACAGCGGGCACTTCCTCAGCGCACTGGCCCTGGCCTACGCGGGCTCCGGCGACACGTTCTACAAGGACAAGGTCGACTGCATGGTCAAGGCGCTCGGCGAGTGCCAGGACGCGCTGGCTGCCAGGGTCGGGCAGCCCGCGCCTCCTCCGACCCCGGTCGCCAGGGTGGCGGGAAAATTCGGCAAGGCGGCGAAACTTGACGGTCCCCAGTACGTGTCGCTGCCCGCCGACGTCGTGAGCGGCCTCGACGACTTCACCATCGCCGTGTGGCTGAACCCGGCCGCGATCACCAATTGGTCCCGGATCTTCGATTTCGGCACCGGCACGAGCCGCAACATGTTCCTGGCCGTGAGCACGGGCTCCGCGCCGAGATTCGCCATCACCACCAGCGGCGGCAGCGGCGAGCAGCGCGTCAACGGCAACGGCCAGTTACCCACCGGCCAGTGGACGCACGTGGCGGTCACCCTGTCGGGAGGCACCGGGATCCTCTATGTGAACGGCACGCCGGTCGGCACGAACACCGCCATGACCCTCAAGCCGTCCAGCCTCGGCCCGACCGGCAACAACTGGATCGGGAAGTCGCAGTATGGCGACGCGTACCTGAAGGCCTCGGTGGACGAGTTCCAGATCTACGACCGCGCGCTGACCGAGGCCGAGATCACGGCCCTGACGACCAGCGCGGACGGCGGGCTGGGCGGCGGCAACGTCGCGTGGTACCGCTTCGATGAGGAGAGCGGCGAGAGCGCGGTCGACTCCTCGGGTAAGGGGAAGGACGCCCGGCTGATCTCCGAGTCCACCGGGCATCCCGGCCCGAGCCATCCCGGCTTCCTGGCCGCCTACCCCGAGACGCAGTTCATCCTGCTGGAGCGGTACACCACCTATCCGACGATCTGGGCGCCCTACTACACCTGCCACATGATCATGCGTGGGCTGCTCGACGCCTACCAGTACGCGGGCAACGAGCAGGCGCTCGACATCGTGATGAAGATGGGCGACTGGGTGCACAGCCGGCTGGGCCATCTTCCTCGGGAGCAACTCGACCGCATGTGGAGCCTCTACATCGCGGGAGAGTACAACGCCATGAACGCCGTGATGGCCGATCTGTACGCCCTCAGCGGCAAGGAGGAATATCTGACGACGGCCAAGTGCTTCGACAGCACCGCGCTCCTCACGGCCACCGTCAACAACGAGGACACGCTGAACAGGAAGCACGCCAACCAGCACATCCCCCAGTTCATCGGCTACCTGACCATGTTCGAGCGCAACCAGGAACGCCGCTACTTCGACGCCGCCGTGAACTTCTGGGACATGGTCGTACCCCATCGCACCTTCACCGACGGTGGCACGGCCGGACCGACGGACAACGGCGAACTCTTCGGCGCGCGCGACGTCATCGTCGGCACCTTGGGCACGAACAATGCCGAGACCTGTCCTGTCTACAACATGCTGAAGCTGAGCAGGGGCCTGTTCTTCCACACGGCGAACCCGAAGTACATGCAATATTACGAGCGGGCCCTCTACGGCCAGATCCTCGCCTCGCGCCGGAACATCGACAGCACCACGAATCCGCTGCTGACCTACTTCATCCCCATGCGGCCGGGCGCCTCCCGGAGTTACGGCAACCTCGGCACCTGCTGCGGTGGCACCGGGCTGGAAAGCCACGCCAAGTTCCAGGATTCGATCTACTTCCGGTCGGCGGACGGCTCGACGCTCTACGTGAACCTCTACCTGGCCTCCGAGCTGCACTGGCCGGAGAAGGGCTTCACGATCAAGCAGGCCACGAACTATCCGGCCGACCCTGCGGGGGTGACGACGCTCACCGTGGAGGGCACCGGCCGGCTGGCCGTGAAGCTACGCGTGCCCTACTGGGTGGAGAAGGGCTTCACGGTGCGGGTCAACGGGGCCGACCAGAATGTCAACGCCAAACCCGGCGAATACGTGACGCTCAACCGGGACTGGCGGCGCGGCGACAAGATCAGGATTTCGATGCCGTTCTCCCTGCGGGTGGAGAAGGCGCTGGACATCCCGACCACCCAGAGCATCGCGTACGGCCCCGTCCCGATGGTCGCCAAGAGCAACGAGACCACCTTCCGCGAATTCTCCTTCTACAAGGACTTCACGTTGTCCGGTGATCTCGCGCAGACCATGACGTCCACCTCGCCGATGACCTTCACCACACATGGCCTGCCGCTGGTGCCTTTCTACATCGGCGACACCGATCGTTACCACGCCTACTTCCACCGCGTCGAGCCAAAGATCGTCTTCGGGAAGGTGGACTCCGGTGTGCCGAACTACGCGCGGGCGGATTCGGTGACGTTCCTGGACGCAGTCTGGGCCAAGGCGCCCTTCGACAACCAAGGCGGCTTCGTGTCCGCAGTGGCCCGCACTGCGGACGACTGGATCGGTGCCGGGCTGATGACCTCCGCCGAGAAGAACGCGGTGGTGTCCGCGGCCGCCAGGGCCAGGCTCCGCAGGTAGGGCCGTAACCGTACGGGTTTCGGTCAGGAGCCGCGGACCAGCAGCTCGTCGAGCACGACCTCGACATGCGCCCGCAGTTCGTCAGCCGCTGCCTCCTGCCCCGCGAGCTGCCGGAGCAGCCCCTGCTGGAACAACCCGTCGAAGATCGCGTACGCCACCCCGGGTCCCACGGTCAGGGGTGCGTCTGCCAGCTCGGCGAACCGGCTGACGATCCGCCAGATCATCCGCTCCAGGCTCTGGTCGATCTCCAGCACGTCGGCCCGGAACGACTCCTCGAACAGGCTCTGATTGCGCAGGTCGTACCAGAGCCGGTGCATCGCCGCGTCCTCGCGCAGCGTCGTGGCCAGGACGTCGGCGAAGCCGTGCCGGAGCTCCTCGGCGGTGTCGGCGGTGGTGACCGTCTGGTCGTAGCGGGTCACGCACTCCGCCTTGTACTGCCGCACGCAGTAGGTGATCAGATCGACCTTGTCACGGAAGTAGTAGTGCAGCACGCCGTGGGAGAACTCGGAGTTCTGCGCGATCTCGCGCAGGCTCGTGCGGGCGTAGCCGAGCTCGGCCAGAGTGCGCAGCGCCGAGGCCGCGAGCTGCGCGCGCCGCTCGGCGAACTTGTCCACCTGCCGCCGCGCGATCCGCTCTCCCGCGCTCTCGGAGCCCTGCCTGCCCGTGACCCCTTTGTTCGCGACCTGCGCCACCGTGAGCCTTCCCCTCGGCCCTGCCTGCGCCCGCACTCCGCGAGCGCGCTCCAGTCTAACGCCCGCCGGAGCCGAGATCTTGACGAGCGTACAAGAGTCCTTTGACGACTGTCCAAGAAAGTCTTGACGACTGTCAAAACATGATTACGCTGTGCCCTACGTCACAACGCCGGGATGCCGGCGGTGCAGCGGGCGGCACCTGCCGCCGAGCTCGAGGAGGAGACCCATGAGTGTGTACGACCTGAGCGGCCGTAAGGCGCTGGTGACGGGTGGGGCGCGTGGCCTGGGCGCCGGGATGGCCGAAGCTCTGGCCCGCGCCGGCGCGGCCGTCGTCGTCGGCGACATCCGGGAGGACACCGGCAAGGCCACCGCGGATGCGCTCCAGCGGTCCGGCGCCAAGGGCGCGTTCGTCCCCCTGGACGTGACGGACGAGGCCAGCTGGGAGTCGGCCGTCTCGGCCACGATCGGGGAGCTCGGCGGCCTCGACATTCTCGTCAACAATGCCGGCATCGAGATCTCCGGCCTGGTCGCCGACCTCGACCCGGCCGACCTCCGGCGCATGCTCGAGGTCAACGTGGTCGGGGTCGCGCTCGGCCTCAAGCACGCCTTCCGGGCGATGCGGCCCGGCGGCCCGGCGGGCGCCGGCGGCACGGTGGTCAACATCGCCTCCGTGGCCGCGACGATCCCGTTCCCCGGCATCGCGGGCTACGCCGCCACCAAGTCGGCGGTGGACCGGCTGACCCGGGTGGCGGCGCTGGAGTCGGGCAAGCTCGGCTACGGCGTCCGCGTCAACTGCGTCTACCCGGGGCTGGTCCCCACCGAGATGGGCGCCAAGCTCGCCGACGACATGGCCACTCTCGGCTTGTGGCCGAGCGCGGAGGCCGCCGTCGGCGACGTCATCGGCCTGACCCCGCTCGGCCGGCTCGGCGAGGTCTCCGACATGGCCGACGCCGTGGTGTTCCTCGCCTCCGACGCCGCCCGCTTCATCACCGGCGCCGGCCTGCCCGTCGACGGCGGCATGGGAATGTGACCCCCTCCGCACCCGAAAGGCCCCATCACCCCGAAAGGCTTCGCCATGAGCACCAGCAAGCCCGTCGTCGTCTACGGCGCCTCCGGCTACACCGGCCGGCTCGTCTGTGAATACCTGCGCGAACTGAACGTCCCCTTCGTCGCCGCCGGGCGCGACAAGGCGCGCGTCAAGGAGGTGCTCGACCGGGTCCCCGGCATCGACACCGTGGACCATGAGATCGTCGAGGTCGACCATGAGGTGTCGGCGCTGACGGAGCTGTTCCGGGGCGCGAAGGTGGTCAGCAACATGGTGGGCCCGTTCATCAAGTACGGGCCAGAGGTCGTCGAGGCGAGCCTCGCGGCCGGCTGCCACTATCTCGACACCACCGGCGAGCAGGACTGGGTCCTCGATGCGCAGGCCCGCTGGGGTGCGGCCTACGCCGAGCGCTGCCTGCTCCTGTCGCCCGGCGTCGCCCAGATGTACACGACCGGCGAGATCGCGGCCAACCTCTGCCTGGAGACTCCCGGCCTCGACACGCTGGACATCCTCGTGTTGTGGAGGGGCTTCCCGACGTACGCCTCCACGCAGACGATCTTCACCATCCTCAAGGCCGACTGGTTCTATCTGGAGCAGAACGAGTTCCGCAAGTGGGACCCGAAGACGACCTTCGAGGTCGCCGTGCCCGGGCAACACGAGACCGCCCTGGCCCTGCCCTGGGGCGGCACCAGCCACCCGGTGTGGTTCAAGGACGACCCGCGCGTGGCGACCTGCAAGGTCGCCGGCGGCGTGTTCGACCGGGCCGTCATGCAGGGCGTCGTCGAAACCGTGAAGCTGGTCGAGGACCAGATCAAGCCCCTCCCGGTCGAGCAGCGGGAGGCCGCGCTGGCCGAGATCGCCGCTTCGGTGCAGGCGGGCATGCCGCCCCGGGAGAACCCGCGGGTCAACGCCTCGGTGGACTCCGTCCACGCGTCCGGGCCGCTGGGCCGCGCCCACTGTGTGATCTACGGCAACTGCAACTACAAGCAGACCGGCCTGCTGCAGGCGTACGCCGCGTACTCGCTGCTCCAGCAGGCACCGCACCGCACCGGCCTGGCCTCGGCCTGCCAGGCGTTCGGCCACCGGCAGTTGCTCGGCGCGCTCAAGAGCTTCGGCCTGGTGCGCGAGCCGATCCTCACCGTCCACGGCTGAGCGCCCATGCGTCTCACCGACTATCTCGACAAGGGCGCGTCCCTCGGCACGGACGCGCCCTGCCTGACCATGGACGGCCGCACCCTGACGTACGGCGAGGTCCAGGACCTGTCCTGGCGGGTCGCGCGGGCGCTGGCCGGCTCCGGGGTGCGCCCCGGCGACAAGGTGGCCATCCTGTCGGCGAACGATCCCGTCGCGTTCTCCTGCGTGTTCGGCATCGCGCGGGCGGGCGCGGTGTGGTGCCCGACCAACCCGCGCAACGAGGCGGCGGAGAACCGCGACCTGCTCGACCTGTTCGACTGCGTCTGCCTCGTCTTCCAGGAGGCGTTCGCGCCGCTCGTGGAACGGATCCTGCCGGAGCTGCCGCAGCTGAAGACCGTGGTGTGCCTCGACGGGCCGACCTCCACGGCCGTGTCGCTCGAGGACTGGCTGGCGAGACCGGTCGCCGAACCGTCACCGGCCTCCGGCGACCTCGCCATGATCGTCGGTACCGGCGGCACCACGGGCCGCCCCAAGGGCGTGATGCTGACCGACCGCAACCTGGAGACCATGTCGGCGCTCACGCTGATGAGCTACCCGTTCGGCGAGCGGCCGGTGTATCTCGCCCTCGCCCCGCTCACCCACGCGGCCGGCGTGCTCTGTTTCCCGATCATGACGCTGGGCGGCGAGATCGTCATCATGCCCGCCCCAGACCTCGGCGAGTTCCTGGAGCTGATCGGGCGGCACCACGTCACCCACACCTTCCTGCCGCCGACGATCATCTACATGCTCCTCGCCCACCCGGACCTGCCCTCCGCCGACTTGTCGTCGCTGCGCTGCTTCTGGTACGGCGCGGCGCCCATGTCCGCCGCCCGCCTGGAGGAGGCGCTGGACCGGATCGGCCCCGTGATGGCGCAGCTCTTCGGCCAGACCGAGGCACCCATGATGATCTCCACCATGGCGCCCGGGGAGCACTTCCATGCCGACGGCGCCCCTGCCCGCGAACGCTTCTCCTCCGCCGGCCGGCCGGCCCCCCTCGTCACCGTCGGGATCATGGACGAGGAGGGGCGGCTGCTGCCGCCGGGCGAACGTGGCGAGATCGTCGTACGCGGCTCCCTGGTCATGGCCGGCTATTACAAGAACCCCCTGGCCACCCGCGAGGTGTCGCGTCACGGCTGGCACCACACGGGAGACATCGGCTACCTGGACTTCTCCGGTTACCTCTTCATCGTCGACCGCGCCAAAGACATGATCATCACCGGTGGCTTCAACGTCTACTCCGCCGAGGTCGAGCAGGCCCTCATGGCCCATCCCGCCGTACACGACTGCGCCGTCATCGGCCTGCCCGACGACAAGTGGGGCGAGCGGGTCACCGCGATCGTGCAACCCCACCCCGGAGCCACGGTCCTGGCGGACGAGGTCCGCGCCTTCGCCAGAGCCCGGATCGGTGGCGTCAAGGCGCCCAAGCAGATCGAGATCTGGCCCGACCTGCCCCGTTCGAAGGTCGGCAAGATCCTCAAGAACGAGATCAAGTCCCGCATGCTCTCCCCCGCCGGCGATGCCCCTGCCTCGGAAAGCTGACTCGCATGAAGTAGAAGGGGTGGGTGCTGTCAGCCCTCAGCGAGGTCGGCCGCGGTGGGAATCGGGCCGCCACCGTCAGGGATCCAGCGGCCCGAGTCGCGCCATTTGACGGCTTCGTGGAAGCCGTGGGTGGCGGCGAACCCCTGGAACCAGCGGCCCTCGGGCGAGTGCCGGGTGATGCCGTCGAACAGCGTGGCCAGGATCTGCGTGCCATGCAGGCCCATGTTGTCGTACGCCTGGTTGATCATCAGCTTCTGCATGGCGAGCTGGTTGACCGGCACGCCCGCGATCCGGTCCGCCAGCTGCTCCACCCGCGCGTCCAGCTCTTCGGCCGGTGCCGCGTCCAGCACCAGCCCCCACTCGGCGGCGGTGCGGCCGTCGATCGTGTCGCCGGTCAGCAGCATCCGCTTGGCGCGCTCGGCGCCCAGCCGGTACACCCACATCGCCGTCGTCGGACAGCCCCACACCCGCGCGGGCATGTAGCCGATCCGGGCGTCCTCCGCCATCACCACCAGATCGCACGACAGGGCGATGTCGCTGCCCCCGGCGACCGCGTGACCGTGCACCTTGGCGATGGTCGGCTTCAGCGACCGCCACAGCGAGAAGAAGTCGTCGGTGAACTGCTTCATCATCGTGTAGTCCCGGATCGGGTCCCACACCGTGTCGCCGTCGGTGGAGCCTTGCGCGCCCTTGCCACCCTCAGCGTAGATCTTCAGGTCGTACCCCGAGCAGAAGGCCCGCCCCGCCCCCTGCAGCACGATCACGTGCACCCCTGGATCCTCGTTGGCGCGCCGGACAGCGGCCGCGAGGTCGCCGGGCATGCGGGAGTCGATCGCGTTGAGCCGATCGGGCCGGTTCAGGGTCAGGTACGCCTTACGGTCCGTCACCTCGTACAGCACGACAGCCTCGACGTCGGCGTCGGTCATCGGGATTCCTCCTCACCGGTGGGAGCGGACGGTGCGGGCGGAGCGGTGGTCAGCAGAGGGCCCACGATCTGGCCCCACCGCTCCAGCAACTGCTCCCGGTCGGCGTCCTCGCGGTGGAGCACCTCGGAGATCGCCATGCCACGCAGCAGCTGCACCGTCAGCTCGGCCACCAGCGGATAACCCGGCGCAGCCATCGCCTCAGGGCCCAGCACATCGCCGAGCACGCGGTACAGGTCACGCCTGGCCGCCCCCTCGGCGCGCCGCAGCACCTCCCGCAGCCGCGGATTGGTACGCGCCACCGCCCAGAGCTCCAGCTCCGCCCCGTAGGAGGGGCTGCGCAGCAGCGACCCCAGCACGCGCAGCGAGCGCGACAGCCGTTCGTTGTCCGCTGCCGTGACGGCCAGCTCCTTGCGGACCGCTTCCTCGTTGCGCTCCACAAGCAGTCCGACCGCCGCTCCGAGCAGGTCCTCGTGCGTGGGGAAGTGGTGCAGCAGCGCGCCTCGGCTGACGCCGGCCCGCCGCTGCACCTCCAGGGTCGTCGTCGCCGCGACCCCCTTCTCGATCAGCGATTCCACTGCCGCGCGGAGAATCCGGGCACGCGTCTCCCGGCGCTGCTCCTCCCGGCTGACCATGTCACCTCATCCATTCACCGTCAGCTCTGACTGTAGGGGGAGCATTTCACAGTCACCATTGACTGCGAAAGGGGCTCAGACGCGTGTGGCCGGTAGCAGTGATGGCAGCCGTACCAGCAAAAGGGCAAGCCTCGCTGAGCGGCCGTCGCGGCGGTATCGGTTCGTGCCCCTGTTGACCTTGGACAAATCGCCATAAACAATGGCGGCACCGAAAATCCAACCGCGAGCACCGGATGAACCCCCGCCGGCGCAGGGTTGTCGTGCGAACGCATGTCGGCGCGGCGAGTCCGGTCCGACACACAGCGAGGTCGTTTTGTCTGAAACGCCGGTGCCGACGTCGAGATCATGGATACCGCGCGGGCATCCGCTGTCGTGGGCAACGCTCGCGGTGACCACTGGCGCGATCCTGATGACCGCCGTGGACGGCGGCATCCTGCCCGCTGTCCTGCCCGCCATCCAGCAGGAGTTCGGGCTGAACTCCACGCAGGCGGGACTGGTCAACTCGGTGTTCTTCGGCGGCCTGATCGTCGGCGCCCTGCTGTTCGGCTGGGTCTCGGACCGGATCGGCACCGGGTACCGGCGGACGTGGACGTGGAACGTCGCGATGCTGCTTGCCATCCTGGGCGGCGCCCTGACGTTCGGATTGGCCGGCAGCTTCGTGGCGTTCCTGCTGCTGCGGATCCCGATGGGGATCAGCCGGGGCGGCTCCGAGCCGGTCAATGTGGCGCTGGTGAGCGAATGGTGGCCCAAGGAGCACCGCGGCTTCGCCGTCGGCGTGCACCACACCGGATTTCCGCTCGGCCAGTTCCTCACTGGTGCCCTCATCGCCGCCGTCCTCGGGTTCGCCGGCTGGCGTGAGGCCTTCCTGCTCATCCCGCTCCTGGGGATCCCCATCATCGTGGCGCAGGCGCTCATCGGCACCAGACGCAACCAGGCGAAGGTCTACGACTGGATCGACCGCCGCGGACTCACCCGCCCGATGCCCGAGCTGTCCACCCGGCTGCCGGGCAGCATGCTCGCCCCGGTCAAGCAGGCGCTGAGCAACGCCAACGTGCGGTGGTCCGTTGTGTTGATCTTCCTGTTCCTGTGGGCCGAGGCGGGTGCGGTGACGTTCCTGGCCGTGCAGCTCACCCAGCACGGCATGGGGTTCGCCGAGGCTGCGTTCCTCTCGGGCGTCTCGGGGCTGACGGGGTGGCTCGGGCAGGTGGTCTGGGGTACGTGGTCGGATCACGCCGGCCGCAAGTTCGCCATCCGCTTCCTGGTGATCGGGTGGGCCCTGACCCTGCTGGCCATGATCTTCATCACCAGCGCGGCGACCGCGTGGATCATCCTGCTCGCGTGGGGGTTGTTCCGCAACGCGCCGTTCCCCGTCACGTACGCGTTGCTCATCGACTCGGTGCCGAAGGCGGCCGGCACGGCGATGGGCATCATGATCGGGATCGCTCTGGGGGTGTCCGGGGTGCTCGCTGCGGCGGTGTCGGGCTGGATCATCGACCAGTCCGGGTTCACCGTGCACTACATCGTGCTCGCCGCGATCTGCCTGCTCGGCCTGATCCCCCTGTCCCGGATGACCGAGACCGTGGGGAGGCACGCACCGGTGGCGGCCGACCGCGAGGAGCAACAGGCCTGATGCCGGCCTGGAGGTGTTGTCGCCGGCGGAGCTGCACCACCGGGTGTCCGACGGCAGCCTGCAGCGCGTCCACCGGGCCGACTTCCACACCATCGCCCTGATCACCTGAGGCAGCGGGCACCACACCGTCGACTTCGTGACTACTTGTGGGTACGGCCGGGCCAGCTGCAGCGCTCCGACCGCGACCCCAGGCCGGACGGCCTCGACGGCACGCACGTGCTGTTCACCGCGGCCTTTCCACCGGCCTTCGGCGGCGTCGGGCGGTTGCGGGCCGACTGGGTGGAGCCGGTGTGCCGGCAGCTGGGCGCCGACGCCGACTCCCCGCAGGGTGGTCAGACGCTGCGCAGGACCGAGACCACGATGCCCAGCACCACAGCGTGGTCGCCATCCATGACGTCGTAGACGGGATTGCGCGGTTCGAGAAAGACGTGCCCGTTACGTCGGCGGTACACCTTGACGGTGGCCTCGCCGTCGATCATCGCGGCGACGATCTGGCCCGAGTACGCCTCGGGCTGCTGCCGCACCACGACGATGTCGCCGTCGCAGATCGCGGCGTCGATCATCGAATCGCCCCGTACACGGAGGCCGAACACGTTGCCACGCCCGGTGAGGTCGCGTGGCAGCGTCAGCGTACCGTCCGCATGCTCGTCGGCCGGGATGGGAGCGCCCGCGGCGATGTCTCCGACCACGGGCACGGTCACCAGGTCGCCGGCCGGTTCGGGCGCCGAGGCCCGCAGGAACAGACGCACGTCGATCGGCCGGGTCATCGTCGTGCCCCGGCGAAGGAACCCCTTCTCCTCCAGGCTCCTCAGGTGCTTCGACACCGACGAGGACGACCGCAGGCCGACTGCTCGGCCGATCTCGCGTGTGCTCGGAGGGTAGCCGTACCTGACCACCCAGTCGCGGATCGCGGCCAGGATCCGCTGCTGCCGCTGCGGCAGGGCCGAGAAGTCCAGATACTCGAACGCGTCGGGATCGTCGTAGGCGGTCACCTGCGAATGCTAGAGGGATGTCGTCCTCCGCCGCGAGCGTCCCGAGCGCGACGATGGTCGGCGAGATAGATCATGACGCCCTCGGGGTCCATCCCGAAGGTCGCCGCGACGAGTTTGGGGTCCATGGTGTTGACCAGGTTCGACCAGGCGGGTGGAGCGAAGCATCCGGGGCGGGACGCCGCAGGCGTCCAGGACGTGGCTGACGAAGGCGGTGGAGGCCGGGGATCGGCCGGCCTTGGTGCCCTTGGTGACCATCACGTGCGGGGTTGCTGGTGCGCTGGGCTGTGATGTCGGCGCGGGGCAGCGTTCCGGCCCGGCGGGCGCGCTCGCGGGAGCGCAGCAGGAAGGTGTTGAACGCCTCCGCCGCGGGCCGCAGCGGTCCGGGGACGGCGTCGATCCGGCGGCGACGGCGGCCGGCGGCCAGCCGTTCGGTCGGTGGCCCGCCCCAGCCCAGTCCTGTCGGTGGGGCGACCGGCGCCTCGATAGATGAGCTGGTTCAGCAGCAGGAACGCCGACAGGCCATCGGGCAGCGGGAAATCGCCGGCCGCCATGATCTCCTGGCGCAACGTGGCCGAGTTCGCCCAGACGACGAAGGACTGCAGGGCAACGGCGAAGCCACCGGGCGGCAGGAGGGGCAGGGCCGCCTCGGGGCTGAGGTGCTGTCGGGCCTTGAGCGTTCGCTGCCTGGAGCGTGCCGCGCGACCACGGACCCGGTTACTTGCGGCCCAGGGCGCGAAGTCGGTCCAGGCTCACGGAGGTGACGTTCTGGTCCACTGGGCTGTCGGTGTACTGGTGGATGGTCCACGTCTTCCACGGTGCGGGCGGCAGGACCGTGCCTCTTGCCTTGCTGTAGTGGGCGACCCACAGCGGGTACTGGCCGAGGCCTTGACCATATCTGCTGGCGAAGTTCCAGCCGGAGTAGAACAGCGGGGTGATGCCGGTCTTGGCCCTCACTCGCTCCAGCCACTTCTTGGCCCAGGCGTTGACCTGGGCTACGGACTTGCCGTCGGTGGTCTCCAGGTCCAGGACGAGGAGGTCACCGCTCCTGGCCGGCTGCTTGTTGACCACGGATAGGAAGAAGTCGGCCTCGGCGACGGGGTCGTTGGCCGGGTGACCGTAATGGTAAGCGCCGCGCACCATGTTCTGCTTGGCCATCTCGGCCCAGTGACGGGCGAAGGCACGGTCTCTGAAATCGGCGCCCTCGGTCGCCTTGACGATGCCGTACTTGGCGCCGCTGGCGGCCCAATCGTGCGTCGGCTGGTAGTTGGAGACGTCCTGGCCGTAGACGAGCGTGTCGCTGTCGGCGTGCGCGGGACTGGCGACGCTCGCACCCGCCACGGCGGTGGTCACGGCCAGCAACCCGGTGACCGCGGACTTCAGCAAGATGCCGGGGGTGGCCATGCGGTTGGCCATTCGGGTGACGCTGGTCTTCGGGGCAGGGGTAAGACGATGGTCGGCCATCGGTAGGGAGTTCTCCTTGCTTCCATACCGCTTACCGGGTTAGCTGACGGGTTCGGGCATGGAAGCTGCCCTATGGCACCTCGGCGCCAATTCACCCCAAGTTCGAACGACTGGGTCCCCGGTTCCGCCCGAAGGCGGATTCAGCGGTCACAGACAGGACTGTGATGTCATGCGATGGTCAATGCAACAACCGGATAAACCGGACGTATGGCGCATAACATAATGTATCAACCAAAAGGTTTACAAGTGGACAAACCGGTGGTCGGCGAGTTCCTCTCCTGGTGACGGCTCAGGAGCCCCGCTCGGCTAGGAATTCGCCGTCTCGGTGAGCAGGCTCATGTTCAGAGACCGGTCCGGATGGCTTGACCTGCGCTTGATAGAACGTTTAAGGCAGGTTGAAGCATACGATCTGCGATCGCCCCGGGAGACGGCACGAGGAAGGTCGAGGACTTCTCGGAGGCCAGCTTGTGAACGCCATCTACCATTTAGCGATCTTGAATTCGGAAGAATGTCGATGGGTTTGAGCACCACGACAGTGTTGATCATCCCGCCAGGTGACCATCGGGTGCGAGCAGGGACGTGCGGAGGCATGGAGGGCGTGGAACGTCGTTAAGCGCTCCTCGACCTGGGCCGAAAAGGACATCGGCACCCCTTATCGTCCCAGGCGAGGAGCGCTTTTCTGTGGTTGCCGAACCGGTCGCCCACCCCACGACGCACATTTTCGGGGCTAGTTGAGCAAATCCTCAGGGCTAGCCGAGGATGGGAATCCCGTGCTGGCCCCCCACATCTCCGCGAACCGGCCATTGTCGATGCGAAAGATCTCGAACAGCATGGGCTGGGCGTCGCCGTCTGGGGCCGCGATCCCCTCGACGGTCGAGCGGACGGCGGCCTTGTCGCCGTCAACCAGGATGTCCTGGGCGACGACGCGTATGCCAGGAAACCGGGTAACGAGTGTGCGCCAGGCGTCTTTGCCCGCCTCGAACCCTGTGGTGCCGAGCGGATGGCTGAAGAAGCCGGGGGTGTGCAGGTCTGCGGCCTGGTCGAATTGCCGGCTGTTGAAGCACTCCTGCATTCGCTTTACCAGGGCGCTCACGTCCTCGGCCGCGGCCGCCGAACTCTACGTGGGCGTGTGAGCACGACAGGGCTCAGGAGGAAGCGCGTTCACGGACGACCATGGGCCTCCACGATCTTCATGCGCTGGCTGCTCTCGGACCGTGCCTTCGACGCCGTCATCCGCCGCGCCTTCGGAGTCTGACCCTAAAAGACTTCGACAAGGAACACCTGTCTCGCGGACCGTGATGGGGTCGGAGTGCCGGGTGATGGCTTTGTCCTCATACGATCACCTTCATCACCTATACGTACGCTCGGTGGGCATCGATGCCCAGAACTCCCCGGACATCCGAACTCCCACGGAGACCTATCTACATGGACCTCGCCACGCGCCGGCGCCGGCAGGCGCTGTTCCTGTTCTTCTTCCTCCCAGGAGTCGCGATGTCGTCATGGGTGACCCGCACCCCGGACATCCGTGACCGGCTGGAGGCGTCCACCGGCCAGATGGGCTGGGTGCTGTTCGGCCTGTCGCTCGGCTCCATGATCGGAATTCTGTGCTCCGGACGTCTCGTCTCCCGTTACGGGACCAGACCCGTCATCGGCGTGGGAACCGCACTGGTCATCGTGAGCATGGCCGTCATCAGCGCCGGCACTCTCCTCTCGTCCGCGCCGCTGGTCATGGCGGGCCTCTGTGTGTTCGGCGCGGGCATGGGAGCAGCTGACGTCGCCGTCAACGTCGACGGCGCCGACGTCGAACGGATCAGTGACACGACGACGCTGCCCACCCTGCACGGTTGCTGGAGCCTGGGCACCGTCATCGGCGCCTGCGCGGGCATCGCCGCCACGGCCGCCCGCCTCCCGGTGCACTGGCATCTGGCAGCGGTCACCCTGATCGCGGCCGCGACCTTCTGCTACGCCATCCGCTCCATCCCCGCAGGCACCGGAGTCCTCGCAGCAGACCAAGCCGGCACCGGCGCCGACCATGCGAGGCCGAGAGTCTGGAAGGACCGCAAACTCCTCCTGATCGGTGTGATCGTGCTGGCGATGGCCCTGGCCGAGGGAGCTGCCAACGATTGGCTGCCGCTGCTCATGGTGGACGGGCACGGCCTGGACGCCACCTCCGGATCCCTGGTCTTCACCGGGTTCGCCGCCGCCATGACCATTGGCCGCTTCAGCGGCACGTTCTTTCTCGACCGCTTCGGCCGGACCACCGTCGTGCGGGCCAGCGCCGTCTCGGGAGCGCTCGGCCTGCTCCTGGTGATCTTTTCGGACAACGCCGTGCTGGCCGGAGCGGCCGTCCTGTTCTGGGGACTCGGCGCATCACTGGGCTTCCCCGTCGCGCTGTCGGCCGCGGGAGAGTCGGGACCGGAACAGACCGCCCGCGTGAGCCTGGTGGCCGTGATCGGCTATGTCGCCTTCCTCGTGGGCCCACCCGGCCTCGGCTTCCTCGGCGAGCACTGGGGCCTGCGCTCAGCCATGCTGGTGGTGCTCGCCTTCGTCGCCTCCGTCGCCTTCCTGGCACCTGCGGTCGACACACGCCGCCGTTCCGCTACGGCAGCAGCCGTACACGCTGACGACACTCCCTGAACCACGCGGCGGACAACTACCACAAGCGTGCTCCTGCTGGGGCGATAGCTGCCGTCGTCTCCTTCCGGCATATGCATGAACGTTCGCTCTCATTGAGTGATCCGTGCCAGCGTGAAGTCGATCTCGAAGGAGCGGTTCCAAGGAAACGTGACGTCGTCGATCGTCCAGTCCGGGTCGAAACCGTGCAGGATCGGCTCGAGCCTTTCGCGGGCCGCGGTGGCGTCCGGGCCGGTGGCGCGGACGAGCGCCTGGTAGCCGTAGTCCTCAGTGAGGCGGTGCAGGAGGAGGCGCCGGGCGGCTGTCCGGTCGAGGGTGTTCTCCCTGGTGCCGACGACGGTCGCCACGGCGGCCGCCACCACGGAGCCGATCGTGTTGCCCGCCGTGTTCCAGCCGCCGTAGGCCACCAGGTCATCCACGAGGCCCTCCGCCCGCAGCGTCTCGACCAGGCCAGGATCGCCGCCGTTGGTGTGGCGGACGTCGGCCAGGGCGACCGGGGCGCTGGATTCGCGGATCGCCCGGACCGTCGCAGCGACCGCGGCGGGGTCCGGGCTGGGCGGGTTGCCGAACCAGTCGGTACGGCCGGGGTCGGGGGTGTGGAGGACCAGGGCGACGTCTGCGTCCTGGTCGTCCTCGGCCACCTGAGCACCGGCGGCGAGGATCTGCCTGCGGGCACCCGCGCCGGTGGGCAGGTTCTCGAAGGCGGCGACGACGTCCAGGCCGTTCGGATCGCCGCTGATCACGCTGATCCGGATCGGGCGGCCGTGTCGTGCCGCGAGCGCGCGGGCTACCAGCACCGCGCCGACCTCGTCGGCACCCGGGTACATCAGCAGCGTGCCCGCCGGATCGAGGGCTCGCGCCCAGTGCCGGAGCCAGCCCTGCTCGACCGAGCCCGCCGAGTGCACGGCCGTGTCGTCGGCGGTGATGAGCAGCGGGTCGACGACGCCTTCCGCGAGGAGCCTGAGCGCCTCCAGGTTGACGACGTGGTTGCGCAGGCGGCGCAGCTCGAAGTCGATGCGGACCTCCGTGGGGATCTTGCCCGTGAGGCCGTCGGCGGGCGCCTCGGAGCCCGTCACATCAGCCACGTGCGCGCGATGGAGCAGCCCGCCGTACGCGTGCAGCTCGCGGCCGAACCGCGGCCAGTACGCCGGCTCCTCGTCGCCGTGGTAGCTGTCACTGGCCCTGGTGACCAGCGAGACGGCCGAGATGGGCAGGCCGGGCCTGGCCAGGCGGAGCCGGCGCAGCACGTTGAGCCGGTCGAGGACGGTCAGCGTGTCGTCGGCGCTGGTCCTGGAGGGGATGAGGCCGCCGTGCACCAGCGTCTCCACACAGACCACGGTCGCGTCCATGTCCTGGTCGAGCAGCCATTCGCCGAGGGGCCCGGCCTTGCCGGGAGTCCGCATGGACGGCAGCAGCCCGGCATCGGGCAGTCTGAGCCGGGCGCCGGCGATGGCCGCGACGTCGGCGGGCAGGCGGGTGTTGACCGGGCGCTCGTCGAGGGGTAGCAGGGCGATGTGCATGCGGCAGGACTTCCTACTGGGGGTCGCGATAGATGGTGAGCTGGTAGGAGTAGCGATCTCCCCGGTAGAGCGAGTCGGCGCGCTCGATGGCCCGGCCGCGGGCGTCGAAGCCGGTGCGTTGCACGAGGAAGGCCGGGGAGAACGGTGGCGCGCCGAGGGCCCGCGCGTCGTCCGGATCCAGCACGGTCGCCTTGATCGTCTGCTCCGCCCGGTGCAGGGTCAGCCCGTATCGCGCCGACAGCACCTCGTACAGCGAGCCGTGGAGCTCCGGCCCCAGATCGTCGGGCACGAGCTCGGCGGGCAGATAGCTGTGCTCCAGGCACATGGGCTCGTCGTCGGCGGTGCGGACCCGGCGGATGTGCAGGACCTGCGACGACGGGCTGATCTGCAGCGCGTAGCCGATGTCGGCGCCGGCCGGGATCCGCTCGCTGCTGACCTCGAGAGACCCGGGGCGCAGGCCGCGTGAGCGCATGTCCTCGCTGAAGGAGGTCAGCTCGACGGACTTGTGGATGCGTGGCTCGCTCACGAACGTGCCGGAGCCCTGGACCCGGTAGACCCGCCCCTCCCGCTCGAGCTGGTCCAGCACGCGCCGCACGGTGAGCCTGCTGACCGAGAACTCCTCGGCCAGGCTCCGCTCCGTGGGCAGCCGCTCGTGCGGAGCCAGCTCTCCGACCAGGAGGTCCGCCAGGTGCCGGCGGAGTTGCTCTGACTTGGCCGGAGGGCGTTCCGTCTTCATGGCTCAGGAGTGTAGCTCAAAATTGGTGTACTCCAATATCTTGACCTTTCCTCCTTCGCTGGCCTATACCAATCACAGCAATTCCGGCATTTTTCGAGGAGCTGGTGATGAAGATCGTCAAAATGGGCATGCCCTTAGTGTTCATCGCCGCACTGGCGGCCTGCTCCGGCAACGCCGGCGAATCCGGCGGCAAGACGACGATCACGTTCTCCTACCTCTGGTCCGGGCCGGAGGGTGAGGCGATCGAGAAGCTCATCGCCGGCTTCAACGCCAGTCAGAACAAGATCGTGGTGAAGGGTGTGTCGAGCCCGGACACCCAGAAGCAGCTCGCCTCGATGTCCAGCGCCAACGGAACCTTCGACATCTCCGACCACTTCGGCAATACGGTCGGCTCCTGGGCGGCCAAGGGCATCCTGGCCCCGCTGGACGACGTGCTCAAGGGCCAGGGAGTCGATACGAGCGCGTTCGCGCCCGCCGCCATGGACCAGATGCGCTACAAGGGGCAGACGTACGCGCTGCCGATCGCGGTGCACACGTTCCAGCTCGTCTACAACAAGAAGCTGCTCGAGGCGGCCGGGGTCGAGCCGCCCACGACCATGGACGAGCTGGCCGCGGCCATCCCCAAGCTCACCAAGACCGACGGCAAGGGTGCCATCACCCAGCTCGGGCTGGGCAACCCCGACCTGCCGACCTCGCTGACGACACTCGGCTACGCCTTCGGCGGCAACTGGGACGGCACCGACCCCGCCACCCCGGCCCCGACCCCCGGCGATCCGGGCAACCTGGCGGCGCTGAAGTTCTGGCAGGACAACATCACCAAGAAGTACGGCGCCGACAAGGTGAGCGCGTTCAAGGCCGGGTGGGGCCAGTACATGTCGGCCCAGGACCCGTTCTACACCGGCAAGGTCGCCATGGTCATCGACGGCGAGTGGCAGGCCGTGTCGATCCCGAAGAACGCGCCCGGACTGGAGTGGGGCGTCACCCCGATCCCCGCCGCCCGGCCCGACCTCGACGGCACCACCCAGTTGACCGCGAGCACGCTGTTCATCCCGGCCAACTCCAAGCACCGGCAGGAGGCCGCCGCGTTCATGAAGTACCTGGTGTCAGAGAACGCGGCACGCGAGCTGAGCCTCGCCCTGGGCAACCTGCCCGCCCGCACGGGCCTGGCCGACGACCCCGTGTACGCGAAGATCGCGAACTTCGACGCCTGGCTCAAGGCCATGAAGTCACCCAAGGTCCGCTCGCTGTCCAGCGCGCCGTACGCCGCCGAGTACGCCACCGACCTCGCCAGCGCCTTCGACTCCGTCGCGAGGGGCACGGCGACGCCGGAGGAGGCGATGGCCAAGGTCGCCGGCAGGGCCTCGGGTTATGCGAAGGGCTGACGGGAGGGGGCTGCTCAAGGGGCTGGCGTTCGCCTCGCCCTTCCTGATCGGATTCGCGGTGTTCATCGCGTACCCGATCCTGGCCTCCTTCCGGTACAGCTTCACCGACTTCAACCTGTTCCAGGACCCGCAGGGCGTCGGCCTGGACAACTACGCCAGGATGCTGGGCGACGAACGGCTGTGGCAGAGCCTGGGCAACACGCTCTACATCACCGGCCTCGGCGTTCCGCTGACCATCGTGATCGCGCTGGCCGGGGCGCATGTGCTCAACCTGCCGGTGCGTGGCCAGCCGCTGTTCCGCGCGCTGGTGTACCTGCCGACGATCGTGCCGGTCGTGGTCGGCGGCTACCTATGGAGGTGGCTGCTCAA
Organism: Nonomuraea sp. 3N208; assembly: GCF_052245935.1. Lineage (NCBI taxonomy): Bacteria > Bacillati > Actinomycetota > Actinomycetes > Streptosporangiales > Streptosporangiaceae > Nonomuraea > Nonomuraea sp. 3N208. The sequence goes on from NZ_JBQQBR010000048.1 coordinate 36,196, forward strand.
CGCCCAGTACGGCTTCGTCAACTGGGGGCTCGGCCTGATGGGGCTGCCCGCCCCGCTGTGGCTGGAGAGCCCTGACTGGTCGCGACCCGCGATCGTGCTGATGTCGATGTGGACGGTCGGCGGCACCATGATCATATATCTGGCGGGGCTCAAGGACGTGCCCGCCGAGCTGTACGAGGCGGCGGCCATCGACGGGGCCGGAACGTGGCGCCGGTTCTGGCACGTCACGTGGCCCATGCTGTCGCCGATCACGCTCTTCCAGGTCATCGTCACCTTCATCGGATTCCTGCAGATCTTCGCGCAGCCGTACCTGCTCACCCAGGAGCGGCTCAACACCAGCAGCGGTGGCCCCGAGGACACCATGCTCAGTTACTCCATGTACCTGTTCCAGAACGCGTTCGTGTTCCTGAAGATGGGCTACGCCTCGGCCATGGCGTGGGTGCTCTTCCTCGTCACACTGATCATCACGGCGCTGCTGCTGCTGAGCTCGCGCAGGTGGGTGCACTATGGTTCGCGCTAACGGGCGGCGGCTGCTGGTCGCGGGGCTCGTACTGCTGTTCGTCTTCCCGTTCCTGGCGATGCTGAGCACGGCGTTCAAGCTGCCCGGCGACATCTTCCACGCGCCGCCCCGGCTGCTGCCGGCCGAGTGGACGTGGGACAACTTCGCCGCCGCTTTCGAGCAGATCCCGATCTGGCGCTATCTGGGCAACACGTTGTTCGTCTCGGCCGCCAACGTGATCGGCACGCTGCTGGCCTGCCCGCTGGTCGCGTACTCGCTGTCCAAGCTGCGGTGGCGGGGGCGCAGCGCGCTGCTGGCCGTGGTGCTCGCCACCATGATGCTGCCTCCGCAGGTCACGATGATCCCCGTCTACCTGCTGTGGAACGGGCTGAACGCGGGCGACACCTACTGGCCGCTGATCGCCCCGGCCTTCTTCGGCACGCCGTTCCTCATCTTCATGATCCGTCAGTTCCTGATGAGCGTGCCGAACGACCTGATCGCCGCCGCCCGCCTCGACGGCGCGAACGAACTGCGCATCTACTGGTCGATCGTGCTGCCGCTGGCCCGTCCGGCGCTGGTGACGTCCGCGGTCTTCCAGTTCGTGTGGACGTGGACGGACTTCCTGAACCCGCTCATCTACCTCAACGACAGCGAGAAGTACACCTTGTCCATCGGTCTGTACGCCTTCTTCGCCGAGCACGATGTCGCCTGGGGGCCACTGATGGCCGCCTGTGTCCTGTTCACGATCCCCGCCCTGCTGATCTTCATCATCGGGCAGCGCTACTTCGTCGGCGGCGTCTCCACGGGGGCGCTCAAATGAAGCAGCTGCGTGGCGGGCTGATCGTCTCGTGCCAGGCCCCGGCCGGGCACCCGTTACGCGATCCCGAGGTGATCGCCCGCCTGGCCGAGTGCGCCGTGCTCGGCGGGGCGGCCGGGCTGCGGGTCAACTCGGCCGAGGACGTCGCCGCGGTGCGCCGCCGTACGAAGGCGCCGGTGATCGGCCTGCACAAGGTCAGGCACGGGCACCGGGACGTGATCACGCCGACGCTGGACCTGGCGGCCGGGCTCGCCGAGGCCGGCGCGGACATGATCGCCGTGGACCTCACCCCCGAGACCCCCGGGCCGGGATTGAAGTTGATCGAGCAGATCCACGCGCTGGGCATGCCCGTGATGGGGGATGTCTCGACCCTCGACGAGGGCGTGGACGCGTGGCAGGCGGGCGCGGACGTCGTCGGCACCACGCTGTCCGGCTACACCGCGCGCCAGCTGCCCACGCCGCACGATCCCGACCTGCACCTGGTCGGCGCCCTCGCCTCGCGCGGGGTGCGAGTGATCGCCGAGGGCCGCTACCGCACCGAGCACCAGGTATGGCAGGCGTTCGCGGCAGGCGCGTGGGCCGTGGTCGTCGGCGGCGCGATCACCGACCCGATCTCCATCACCCAGCGGCTGGCCGCCGCCGCACCGCGATGACGCCGCTCGCACTGGCTGTCGACATCGGCGGCACGAAGATCGCGGCCGGGCTCGTGGCGCCGGACGGCACGCTCAGCGAACGGCGCAGGACGCCCACCCCTGCCGCGCCGGCGATCCTCCGGGCCGTCTTCGAGCTCGCCCGGCCGCTGGTGAAGCGGGCCGCGATCTGCGGCATCGGCACCGCCGGGACCGTCGATGCGCTGGGCCGCATCGCCTCGGCGACCGATCTGCTCACCGGCTGGGCGGGCACCGACGTCAAGGGCGCGGCAGAGTCCGCTCTCGCACTCCCGACGGTCGTGCTGAACGACTGCCATGCCGCCGGAGCCGCCGAGGCGCGGGTCGGTGCGGCCCGCGACGCACGCACGGCGCTGATCGTCGCCATCGGGACGGGCATCGGCGGGGCGGTGTGCGTCGAGGGCCGGGTGCAGGCCGGAGTCTCGGGGACCGCGGGGAGCATCGGCCACCTGCCCGCCCCGACGGACGCGGGCGTGCGCTGCTCGTGCGGAGCGCTCGATCACATCGAGGCGCACGCGGCCGGCCCGGCGATCGAGCGTGCCTACCTGGAGGCGACCGGGCAGGCGCTGCCGCTGGCCGAGATCGGCCGGCTCGGCTCCCACGTGATCACCGACGCGGCGACGCTCATGGGCCGGGTGCTCGCCGGCGCCGCCAACCTGATCGACCCCGACGCGATCGTCATCGCGGGCGGGGTCTCCATGCTCGGCCCGGCGCTGCTCCGGCCGATGAAGGCCGCCTACCGCGCCGAGGCCCTGCCGGGCCCGTCCGCCGCACCGCTGCTCCCGGCCTCTCTCGGGGAGGACGCGGGGCTGGTCGGCGCGGGCCTGGAAGCCCTGTCCCATCTCGAGAACGGATCATGATGCGCCGCGTCCTCACCGTCTTATCCCTCGTGGCCGGTCTGCTGGCCGTCGCCCCACCCGCCGGTGCGGCGGCCGCGTGCACCGCCACGCCGCGCTTCGCCGGGTCGTTCCTGCAGCCCGGCCTCGGCGACACCTGGACCTCGGCCACCTGGGACCAGGAGCTCGGATACCTCACCCGGGCCTGCATGAGTGAACTCGTCCTGCAATGGACAGCCGACAGCAAGGCCAGGACGGCCGTCTACCCGTCCGCGCTCTACGGCCAGTCGACGCGGACCGACGTGGTCGGGTCCGCGCTCTCCGCCGCCGACCGCGCGGGCATGTCCGTCTACCTGGGCCTCCAGGTCAACGACGACTGGTGGAACACCTACGCCAACGACCCCGCCTGGCTCGACAACGAGGCCAATGTCGCCAACAGCCTGGCCGACGACCTGTGGGCGAAGTATCGCACCCACGCCTCGCTCGCCGGGTGGTATCTGTCGTTCGAGGTCGACAACTGGAACTTCACCACGTCGGCCAGCCAGAACGCGATGGCCGCCTTCTACAAGAAGGTCGCCGACCACCTGCACGCCCTCAGCCCCGGCAAGCCCGTCGTGATCTCCCCCTTCTTCAACACCGCCGGCGGGCTCACCACCGCGCAGTGGCAGAGCATGTGGACCACGATCCTTTCCACGAGCCCCATCGACGTGATCGCACTGCAGGACGGCGTCGGCGCGGGGCACGCCACCGTGGGCCAGCTCGCCGCGTGGTTCTCCGCCACCAAGAACGCGATCGCCGCCGCCCGACCGGCCACCAAGCTCTGGGCCGACACCGAGACCTTCAACCTCGACTTCCAGCCGATGGCGATCAAGGGCGTGGTCGACGACATGCGGGCCGTACAGCCGTACGTGAGCTCGTACTGGAGCTTCTCCTACGATCACTACCAGAGCCCGCTGCAGGTCGCGCCGATCCACGACCAGACCTACCGCGACTACGCGGCTACCGGATCCGTGGAGTCGACCCCGCCCACCACGCCCTCGGGCGTGACAGCGACCGCCACCGATCCGCTGACCGTCAAGCTCTCCTGGACCGCCGCGACCGACGCCGTGGGCGTCGCAGGATATCGGATCACCAGGAACGGCACGCTGGTCAAGACGTTGTACGGCACGGCCACCACCTTCACCGACGCGGGGCTCGACCCGTCCGCGGCCTACACCTACACGCTGAAGGCCTTCGACGCGGCCGGCAACCAGTCGGGCGCGAGCACCTCGGTCTCGGCCACGACCCCGGCCGCCCCGAACAACCCGGTCAACCTGGCGGCGGGCCGGCCGTACACGATGTCGTCTGCCCCCTCCTCGTCCTACCCCGACAGCGGCGGCGAGCTGACCAACGGAACGTACGGCACGGTGTCCTACGGCGATGTCGCCTGGCAGGGGCGCAACACCGGTGCGCCTTACTCGATCACCGTGGACCTGGGCGCGCAGAAGCCGATCAAGGAGCTGCGGAGCAACTGGCTGCAGACCAAGAGCGTCTACATTTTCCTGCCCAAGAAGGTGACCTATGAGGTGTCGGCCGACGGATCGTCGTACACGACGGCCGGCTCTGTCCTCGCTCCGGCGGCCGGGGACGCCGACCAGCCCCGCACGTACCGCATTCTCGGTCTGAACACCACCGCGCGCTACGTCCGGATCACCGTCGAGCCGGCCAGCAGCGCGTGGTCGTTCACCGACGAGGTGGAGGTGCGCACCATCTTTTAACTGGCCGTTCTCCTGCCATAGGGAACGGCCAGCGATGTTGTCGGGCACACGCGACTCATCCGGTCATTCCCGGATCTTCCCGAACTACTGGGGATCTTGATTGGCTTCGGGGGCGCCTTCGAGAGTTTCCGGCGTGATCAGCTCTACCTCGTTCTCCGTCAGCGCGTCCAAAAGATCAGGCGGCGGGGTGGAGTCTGTGACGAGGTAGTCGGCGCCCCCGAGTTCGGACACCTGGGCGAAGAGCCGGCGACCGAACTTGGACGAGTCAGCCAGGATCGCCACGCGCGCCGCCCGAGAGATCATCTCTCGCATCATCGCCGCCTCGGCGAGGTTGCTCGTCGTGTACCCGGCGGCCGCTGAAACGGCGCCGACCCCGATCAACGCCAGATCGCAGCTGATGTCCAGCTCGCTTCCGTCGGACGCCTGGAAGCTGACGGGGCCGATGGTGGTCAGCGTGAGAGTGCGGACTGCGCCGCCGAAGAAGTACACGTCACGGACGGCTGAGGGCGACAGCGCCGGGGGCACGAGCAGACTGTTCGTCACCACTGTCAGGTCCCGATGGTTGCGCAGGTTCCGGGCCACGGCAAGAGTGGTCGTACCGCCGTTGATCATGACGACTGACCCATCTTTGACCAGCGACGCGGCAAGTACCGCAATCTTCTCCTTCTCGTGTTCTTCCATCTTGAGCCGCACGTCCACGGCCCGGTCGACCCGGGAAAGGGTCGACTGACTGACCGCTCCGCCATAGGTGCGGACCAAGACGCCGTCGGCGCTGAGCTGGTCCAAGTCCCGCCGGATCGTGTCGATGGAGACGCCGAAGCGCTCTGCGAGTGCGCTGACCGTAACCTCCCCGGTCTCTGCGACGTATGCCGCCAGTTGGGCTCTACGTCCTGCAGGTAGACGACGCTGCCGGTCCTCTTCGTCAAGGGTCACTAACCCTCCCATCTCTGCGGTAGCTGCGCTACGGATCAACGCAACCGAGAAGTGATACAGGCCTAGAACTGCAGACTACCGCACAAGACTGCCTCTTCCAGGCAAGATGCCGCCTCCCCCGAGGGCCCGGCACTGGGTGTCTCTCACATCAGTGCGCCCATTCCGGTTGCGTGCCGAACTGTGCGGTTTCTAGCTGGGTGTTGCATTACTAGGTCTTGTGAGGTGGCGTCATGCGTTGTTAATGTGGCGGAAACCAGCAAAGAGCGGTAACACCTGCACAGCAAGGAGGTCGCGATGACCGGAGGCAGCACCCGGTTGCAGGGCCGGACGAGGCGACTACTCGGGGTGATGGCGGTGGCGATGATCGGCGCCACCGCCGTGGGGTGTGGTTCCAACTCGGAATCAAGCGCGGGATCAAGCGGGGACGGGACCGTCACGCTGGAGTTTGCGCAGTGGTGGGCGCCGGAGCTACCGGCGGGATCGTTCGACAAGCTCATGTCGGAATTCACGGCGCAGAACCCGACCATCAAGGTCAAGCTGTTGAGTGGTCCGTACGCGTCCACGAAGCAGCAGCTGGTGTCCGGAGCGGCGTCGAGGACGCTGCCTGATGTTGTGGGCCTCGACGGTGCATGGGTGAGCGACTTCGCCAAGCAGGGTGCCATCGCTGACCTGTCCGCGCTCATGGCAGCTGCGAAGTACGACTCAAGCCAGCTCGCGAGCCAGATACAGGTCAAGGGGAAGACCCACATGATCCCCGTGGTGAACTTCGTCTACCCCCTGTTCGTCAACAACGATCTGCTCTCGAAGGCGGGGGTCAAGACGCCTCCGAGCACGCGCACGGAGTTCTTGGAGGCGGCCAAGAAGATCAGCGCGCTCGGCGGCAACGTCAAGGGCTGGGCCCTGCCACTCGACACCGCCGTTCCCAACGGCGTCCAGAATGACGTGATGTCATGGCTGTGGGCATCGGGCGGCAGCATGCTCACCAAGGACGGGAAGCCCGACCTGACCGGCCAAGGCGTCAAGAGCACCGTGGAGTACGTCAAGAGCCTGAACGACGCGGGCGTCATCGCGCCCGGAGCACTCACCATGAAAGAGCAGGACAAGGTCGAGAAGTTCTCCACGGGTCAGATCGGCATGATGATCGATTCCTTGGCTCACATCACGCTGATCAAGAAGAACAATCCAAAGCTGAACTTCACGGTGGTGCCGATCCCGGCCGAGGACAGCTACACCGGCAAGCGCGGCATCCCGTACGCGTCCTGGGGTATCGGCGTCGCAGAGTCCTCGGAACACAAGGCCGAGGCGTTCAAGCTGGTCGAGTTCTTGATGAACAAGCAGGCGAATGCGCAGCTGAGCACGTTGGCGAACGGCTTCCCCGGCAACAAGACGGCCGAGCCGGACTTCAGCACGAGTGACCCGCTGTTCAAGACGGCCTTCGACATCTACAAGGCGGGGTATCCCGCCAACGAGTTCGTGGGGTTGCCGAAGTCCGAAGACCTGATGCGCAGCTTTGATGAGCAGCTACAGCTCGTGCTCACTGGCAAGCAGAGTGTCGACAACGCCCTCAACAATGCGCAACAGGCCTGGGTGCCGGTGCTCTGACCGTCCGTACTTCGTGGGCCGCGCCGACCGTGCGGCGCGGCCCCGAACCAAGGAGACATCGATGGAAACCGCGAAACTCGATCCCGCGGCCTCCCCGGGAGCCGCAAAATCGGCATCGGAATCCTCTGCGGACCGAAGGAGAAGGACGCGGCCTTTCCCCGTGCAGCGTGTCGTCCCGTACGGCTATCTCTCGCCGACGCTGATATTGATCTTTGTTCTGATGATCATCCCCATCGCGATGGTGGTCAGCTATTCGTTCAAGGACAACGTGATCGTCGAGCAGAATCCGGTCTTCGCCGGCCTCGCCAACTACACCACGGTGCTTACCGATCCCGACTTCCTGGCAGCGCTGAAGAACACGTTCATCTTCATCACCGTGAGCACTCTTGCCCACCTCGGCCTCGGGCTGGCCTTCGCGACGATGCTCAACACGCCGTTGTTGAGCGGAGTGACGAAAGCCATCTTCCGCATTGTCTACATCCTGCCCTGGCTGTTCACGGTCGCCGTGATCGCGGTCATCTGGCGGCTCATGCTGGACCCGTCCGGGGTGGTCAACTACATCCTGGCCACGATCGGCGTGATGCGAGAGGAAGTGAGCTGGCTCTCCGACCCGAACATGGCGCTCTGGGCATTGACATTCATCAACATCTGGGCCGGCTTCCCCTTCTTCATGATCAGCATCCTCGCCGGGTTGCAGGGAATCTCGCCCGTTCTGTACGAGGCGGCCTCCGTGGACGGCGCAAGCACTTTCCGCCAGTTTCGCAATGTGACGATTCCGCAGCTGAAACCGGTACTCCTCAGCATGGCCGTGCTCGATCTCATCTGGACCTCTCAGCAGTTCGCCCTCATCTGGATGACCACCGGTGGTGGCCCGCTGAATGTCACCGAGATGCTCAGCACCTACACCTACAAGCAAGCCTTCAGCAGTTACGAGTTCGCCACCGCGTCCGCCGCCGCCGTCATAGTCCTGCTGCTCACCATGATTCTGGCCTTCTTCTACGTTCGCCTGCAAAAGGAGAGGTGATCACCCGTGCTCACCCGCAAAAGGCGGCGCCTCGGCGCGAAGATCGCCGTGCTCGCAGGCTTGTGCATCGGCGCGGCCTTCGCCGGCCTTCCAGTCGTGTGGATGCTGTCGACGTCGTTCAAGACCAATGGGGAGGTCTTCCAGGTTCCGCCGCGGCTGATCACCGAGAACTTCTCGTTCGACGCCTACGGAAAGATCCTGGGCGACGAGACCCAGTTGAGGTTTTTCATCAACAGTTACATCGTCGCGCTGGCGGTGACAGTATTGACATTGTTCGTGGCGATCCTCGCGGCGTATGGATTCAGCCGCTACAACTTCCCGCTGAAACGATCCATCAACGCCGTGATCGTCACTGTTCAGGCCGTGCCGCCGATCACACTCGTCATTCCCTACTTTGGTCTCGTGGTGGCGCTCGGCCTGTATAACACTTATCCGGGGTTGATCCTCACGCACATGGTGTTCACCTTGCCCTATGCGATCATCATGATGACCGCGTACTTCAACACCCTGCCCCGGGAATTGGATGAATCCGTCAAGGTGGACGGGGCGTCGAGCTGGACGGCTCTCTGGCGGATCCTGGTGCCCATTTCGGTTCCTGGGCTGGTCGCCGTCGGCGTCTACACCTTCATGATCTCGTGGAACGAATACCTGTTCGCGCTGACCCTCACTCGTACCGACGACATGCGAACCGTTCCCATCGGTATCCAGCTCCTGATGGGCCAGCACTCCTACGAGTGGAATCAGATGATGGCCATGAGCATCCTGGGGTCCATCCCGGTGCTCGTGTTGTTCCTCCTCTTCCAGCGGCGATTCATCGGCGGCCTCACCTCCGGCGCAGTCAAGGCCTGACACATCATCCCCGCCCCGAGCGATGATCTACTACTCAGAAGGAGAAATACAGCAATGCTGACGACCGGCAAGGTGCTCTTGGCTGTCGCGAATGAAAGAAACTTCGCCGTACCCGCCTTCAACATCAGCGACTACGCCATGTTCAACGGCATCGTGGACATCAGCGAAGAGAAGAACGCGCCGCTTTTCATCGGGATCCATCCCGACGAGGTACGGCACATCGGAGCGGACGTGATCGCCGCGATGACGCAACGAGCCCATCGCTCGTCCGTGCCGATCGCGATTCACTGGGACCACGGCGCGACCTATCGGGAGATGCTGACCGCGATCCGGATCGGCTTCACCTCGGTGATGATCGATGCCTCGATGCAGTCCTTCGAAGACAACATCGCGCTGTCCAAGAAGGTCGCTGACACCGCGCACGCGGTCGGCCTGTCGGTCGAGGCGGAGTTGGGGACGATCGGCAAGACCGACAGTGAGGCCGAAGACGGCAGCGACGCGATCATCTACACCGACCCGGCGGACGCCGTGACCTTCGTGCAGGCAACGGGGGTGGACAGTCTCGCCGTGGCCATCGGCACCTATCACGGCATCTACCCGAAGACCCTGAAGCCGGAGCTCAAGCTCGACCTGCTGAAGGAAATCAAGGATCGGGTCAAGATCCCGCTCGTGCTGCACGGCGGCTCGGGCAATCCTGACGACGAGATTGCACAATCGGTCAAGCTCGGTATTAACAAGATTAATATCTCCAGTGACATCAAGCTGGCCTACCACATGAAGATGCGCGAAGTCTTGGCCGATGAGAGCCTGCGTGAACCGCTCTCCATCCAACCGCCATGCATCGATGCGATGAAGGCGGTGGCCGGGCAGAAGATTGACCTCTTCGAAGCGGCCGGCAAGGCATCTCTGTACTGACATGACCAGTCATGTAGTCCTGGGCTTGGGGGGATGCGTCGATTACGAACTCAAGCTGTCCTCGTCGATCTTGGAGCAACTTGTCGGCGAGTACCAGATCCACAATGCCGAGCTGACTTCATCGGTCACCGTGACCAACGAGCGCGAACTTGTCATTTCGATTCTCACCTATCTCAAAAAGGGCGGAGGAGGCGAGCACTTCGTCGCCTCCTCCGAATGCCTGAGCGCATTCGCAAGGCGGTTCCCCAGACGAACAACTCTGGGTGGAACCTCCGTTCGAGCGGCGATGGAGATGAGCCGGCTCGGCGTACCATCCACCCTGCACCTGGTCAGTCTCAACGACATCGTCCGCCGCCTGCTGCCGGCAAGCTGCGACTACATCTGTAGCGGCGACGATGACACCCTCTATCCGCACCTGATCGTGCAGTACGACCAGGACATGCGGGTTCGAGCAGGTGACATCGACATCCGTGCGCCATTTCCGAACAGATTGATCTACGTCAACGACCCGGCGAACGAGTCCATGCTGCTGAGTGGTGAACTGGGGTCGTTGCTTCGCGACGCACGGGTCTTTCTGATCTCGGGATTCAACGCGGTACGAGACCAGCGAACACTTGACCGGCGTCTGTCCACGCTGAGAAGCCACATGCGACAACTTCCACCCGAGGCGGTCGTCTACTACGAGGATGCCGGATTCCACGAGCCGGCCCTCAGCCAACGGGTCCGCGACGCGCTTCTGGAAGTCATCGACATTTACGCACTGAACGAAGACGAGATGCAGGCGCACCTGGGCTACGCCGTCAACCTGCTCTCCGTGATGGAGGTGGGACGCGCCCTCGAATCGCTGCAAGCTCTCATCCCCGTGACGACCCTGGTTGTGCATACCAAGTATTGGTCGGCAGCATTCGGCGAGAGAGCCGGCGAGTACGCAGAGCCGCTGAACGAGGGCATCGTGATCGCCAGCACCCGCTACTGCCACGGCGATGAGTACACGAACCACCACTACGAACTCATGCGGAACCGGCCGAGGCGAACGGAGGCGGTGGAGTTCGCCGCGGCCCTGGAAGGCCGAATGGGCGGGGTTGTTCGTTGCCTGCCTGGATTCGATCTTGACGTTGCCGCGCCCACGACCATCGGGCTCGGCGATGCGTTCGTCGGCGGTTTCCTCGCCGCAGTCTCCCTGGGCGGTTCAAGCAGTCAGCGCATCACGTGAGATGATCCGCGCCCGCGTCTACCGGCCGTATGCCCGCCTGCTACTGGACACCGCGCGAGATGCGGCACAGCTTCGTCTCGCTGCTCTCCGACTCCGGAGTCCCCCTGGAGGACGTCGGGACGACAGGTCCGCAGGCAAATCAGCACTCAGGCCATGGGGCAGCCCGAGGGCATCGTCCCTCGGGCTACCCGGCCGGCGGTCTCAACCCCCGATCGCGGGCATGCTCTCGGGAACGGTCTCCGCCGCCGTGTCCGGTCTCGAAGTCGCGAGAAGCTCCACCAGGTGATCCGCGATCGCGGAGATGGTGGGCTGCTGCCACAGCAGGGTCGCGGGGAGACGGCAGCCGAAGCGCTTCTCCAGGCGCCGCCGGACCATGACGGTCATCACCGAGTCCAGCCCCTGCTCGACAAGGGGACGCCGGATCGCCAGGTCCTCAGGGGCCAGCCTCATCACGGCCGCGATCTCCCCGCGGACCTCGGGCAGGACGCGCTCGTGCAGGTCCTCGGGCGCCAGGCCGGCGAACGACTCCGCGGGCTGCCGGAGATCCTCCTCGGCCGTGGCGGGCGCGTCGATCACCGGGTAGCGGAGTCCCGTGAGGTGTCCCATCACCCGGCCGTCCACGTCGGCCAGGAGCGCCCGCACGGTGTCGTCGGCGGCCGGGTCCACGGCCGCGTCGATGATCACTGTCGAGGGCGGCGTGCCGGTCAGCACCACCTCGTCGATGTGCACGACCATGCGCAGCACCGGATCGCCGGGGAACACGCAGGGCGCCACGGACATCGCCGCGTCCAGCGCCGAAGCCCAGCTCCCCGGTTCCTCGGTGCGGACCGTGGCCCGCAGCACGCCGTCTCCGCTCAGCAGCGTCTCAATCGTCCAGTCGAAGCCCGTCGAGGGCACGCCGACGGTGGCCAGCCGCTTGTGCACGAACCCGGGGTCGATCGGTGTGAGAGCGCCGGCGTCCGGCAGCACGTCGGGCTTCACCTGGCCCGGAGCAGCCACGTCCGCGGTGACGTGCACCAGCCAGGCGGGTTCGGGCTCGTCGGGGCCGGCCGGCGTACGGGCCGCGAGCCGTACCGCCGGAGGCTCGTGCACGACCTGGATCTGCCTGCGTTCCGCGGTCATCAGCGGATGCATCATCTCCACGTCGGTGAGCGTGACGTCCTCGTCCTCGACGGCGTGCAGGAAGGTGTTGACCAACACGGCGGCGGGCACGATCTCGACCCCGTTGAGGGCATGGCTGCCCGGGTAGGGCCGGTTGGCATCCTCCAACCCGGTCCGCCACACCCGGGTCCGGCTGCCCGCGAGGCTGGTCCCGCCTCCGAGCAGGGTGTGGGAGTGCACGTCGTGCCCTCGGTTGTCGTCCTCGGTGTAGGACTCGCGCCAGTGGCGGCGGTGCTGCCAGGCGTACGGCGGCAGATCGGCCAGGCCGCCGGACGGCTGCAGCCGGCTCCAGTCCACATCGACGCCGTGGCAGTGCGCCGTGCCCACCGCGATGAGGAAGGTCGCCGGCTCCGGCTGGTTCCGGCGCAGGGACGTGCCGACGAACACGTCCTCGAACCCGTTCTCCGAGAGCGTCTCGGTGACGGAGTGCGCGACCACGGGGTGGGGGGAGATCTCCAGGAACACGCGGTAGCCATCCTGCGCCGCGGCCGTCGTCGCCGCGGCCAGCCGCACGGGTTCCCGGAGGTTCGCCGCCCAGTACGCGCTGTCCAGGACGGGCGTCGACCGCGGGTCCGCCAGCGCGGTCGTGTACATGGGGATGCGGGGCGCGCCGAACGAGAGGTCGGCGGTGGCGGCGGCCAGTTCGACGGCCAGAGGCTCCATGTGCGGGCTGTGGAAGGCGACGTCCGACGCCACCCGCCGCACCACGATGCCCTTGGCCGGCCACTCGTTCGCCACCTCCTCGACCGCGGCGACGTCGCCGGACAGCACGGTGGAGCCGGGCGCCGACGAGATCGCCGCCACCAGGTCGGTACGGCCGGCCAGCCTCTCGGCCGCCTCCTCGAAGGACAGGTCGACCATCACCATGGCCCCCTTGCCCTCGGCCTGGCGCAGCAGCCGGGAGCGGCGGCAGATCAGGCGGGCGCCGTCGGCGACGGTCATCGCGCCGGCCGTCACCGCCGCCGCGATCTCGCCGACGGAGTGGCCGATGACGGCCTTCGGAGCGACCCCGTACGCGTTCCAGAGCCTGGCGAGGCCCAGCTGCATCACGAAGATCATGGTTTGCACGCGGTCGATCGTGTCGAGATCGCCGTCGGCCAGGACCTGCCGGGGAGAGAAGCCGATCTCCTCAGCGAAGATCGGCTCCACCTCGTCGACCAGGGACGCGAACTCCGGCACCGCGAGTAGCTCCCGCCCCATCCCGCGCCACTGGCAGCCCTGCCCGGAGAAGACCCAGACCGGCCCGGGACCGAGCTCGGGCAGCACGTCCCCGGTGAGGACGGCCTCGCCCGGCACGTCCTCCGCGAGCCTGCGCAGGTTGGCCGCCAGCTCGTCCCTGTCCGCCCCGATCACGACGGCGCGACGGGCGAGATGGGTGCGCCGGAGCGCCAGCGTGTGCCCCGCCGACGCCAGGTCGAGCCCTTCTCCGAGGTGATCGGCGAGCTTGCCCGCGTACTGCCGCAGAGCCTTCTCCGACGCGGCCGACAGCGGGAACAGCCGCTCCCCCGTCCCCTCGCCCCGGGGCGCCTCGTGAAATGCCGCGACGGCCGGAGGAGCCTGCTCGAGCACGATGTGCGCGACCGTGCCGCCGTACCCGAAACTGGAGACGCCCGCCCGGCGGGGGTGGTCGCGCTCCGGCCAGGCCGATCGTTCGGTCACCACGCGCAGGCCCGAGGCCTCCCACGGGATGGCCGGGTTCAGGGTGGTCAGCACGCTCGGGGGGATCTCACCGCGGTCGAGGGCGAGCACCGCCTTGATGACGCCGGCGATGCCGGCGGCGCCTTCGAGGTGGCCGATGTTGGACTTGACCGAGCCGATGAGGCACGGGTCGCCGGGGGCCCGCCGCGTGCCGTACACGGAGGAGAGCGCCCCCGCCTCGAGCGGGTCGCCCAGCCGGGTCCCGGTGCCGTGCGCCTCGATGTAGTCGACGGTGGACGGCGCGATGCCCGCCTGCCGGCAGGCCCGGATCATCACGTGTTCCTGGGCCTCCCCGCACGGCGCCATGATGCCGTTGGTGTGACCGTCCTGGTTCACGGCGCTGCCGATGACGAGCGCGAGGATCCGGTCACCGTCGCGCTGCGCGTCGGACAGCCGCTTGAGCACGACCACGCCGCAGCCCTCGCCGCGTCCGTAGCCGTCGGCCGACGCGTCGAACGACTTGGACCGCCCGTCGGGGGCCAGGGCTCCGGCGGTGCCGAGCGTGAGGGTCTGGCCCGGGGTGACCAGCAGGTTGACGCCGCCGGCGAGGGCGACGTCGCTCTCGCCGAGCCGCAGGCTCTGCGCGGCCAGGTGCAGCGCGACCAGCGACGCCGAGCAGGCGGTGTCGATCGCCATGCTGGGCCCGCGCAGGTCCAGGGAGTAGGAGATGCGATTGGCGACGGCGCAGGTGGCGGCGCCGATCCCGGTCCACGCCTCGATCTGGGGCAGGTCCTCCAGCAGACGGCTGCCGTAGTCGGCGGTGCAGACCCCAACGAACACTCCGGCGTCGGTGCCGGCCAGCTCGTGCGGCGGCAGGCCGGCGTTCTCCAGGGCCTCCCAGGCGGTCTCCATCAGGATCCGCTGCTGCGGGTCCATCAGCTCGGCCTCGCGGGGCGACAGGCCGAAGAACTCCGCGTCGAAGCCCTCGATGTCGCTCAGGAAGCTGCCGTGACGCACGGCGTCGCGCAGCGCGGCGGCGTGTTCGGGGCTCCGGTTCTCGTACCGGCGCCAGCGTTCGGCGGGCAGCGACCGGGTCGTGTTCCGGCCGGCGCACAGCAGGTCCCAGAACTCGTCCGGTGAGTGGACCTCGCCGGGAAGACGGCATCCGATCCCGACGACCGCCACTGGTTCCACCCTGGCTCCGCGCGGACTGTCGACCATCTGCGTTCGTTTCCCTTCGATTTCAGGCCCATTGAGGAGTGTCGATGATCTTGATCACGGCGCCGGAGACGGTCACTCCCGGCCCGGTGCCGAGCATCAGCATGTGGTCGCCGGGGCCCAGTTGCCCGGTCATGAGCAGGTGGTCGAGGGAGAGGACCTGGTCGCTGGCCCCGCAGTGGCCGATGGCACGGCCGTAGTCCCAGGTCGAGCGGGACATGGGCAGGTCGAGCACGGCCATGCACCGCTGTTCGACGATCTCTTCGGAGTAGTTCATGAACGCCACCCGGGTGAGATCGCGGGCCTCGATCCCGCTCTCGTCCAGCGCGCGTTCGACGACCTCCATGAGCGCCCGCTGGATGTTGAACAGCGCCGCGGTGGCCTCGCCCTTGGGCATGACCTGCTGCCGGAACTGCTCGTTCCTGGCCGCGAAGCTCATCCGGCGCCCGACCGTGACGCCCGGCGGGAACAGGGGTTCGCTGCCCCGGTGCAGTTCCTCGGCCTCGGCCACCGTCGTCGTGCAGACCGACATCAGGCGCGCGAAACCTCCCTCCTTGGTGAGCACGAGCGCGCTGGCGGCGTCCCCGCCGATGTAGCCGGGGCCCATCCGCCACCGGTCCATCAGCGGGGTGCCGTAATTGTCGGAGGCGACCAGCAGGGCGGCCTGCCGGCCGGGAGCGGCGTGCAGGTAGCCGGCCGCGAGTTCCAGGGCGATGAACATCCCGTTGCAGCCCTGCCGGATCTCGGTGGCCAGGGCGTTCCCGCCGACGAGATGGCGCTGCAGGTAGGAGTGCGGGGGCCAGCCGTCCGGCCCCTGGTGCCAGGTCGAGGCGTACAGGAGGAGATCCAGGTCGGCCGACGTCCGCCCGCTGCGCTTGAGCGCGCTCTGCGCCGCGTGCAGGGCCATCTCCGGAGCCGGTACGTCACCGGCCACCACCGTCCCCGCCAGGTTGTGCAGCTCGGCCTCTTCGGCCGGGTACCAGCCTTTGGCGACGGCCTTCTCGACGCTGACAACGGTCCGGGGAAGGAAGGCTCCCACTCCGCTGATGTACGTGTCCGCCCACTGCATGACTCTGCCCCCGCTAAACGGATTCGAGTTCTCTGACCATCGTCACGATGGTCACGACGTCCCTGAAGTTCTCGGGGTCGAGCTTCGCGGCGGGGATCCGGACGCCGATGTCCCTCCGGATGAAGTTCAGCAGCCGCGCCGTCCGCAGGGAGTCCAGGAGACCCGACACGAGGAGCGGGGTCGTCTCGTCGACCTTGATGTCGTCGCCGTCCAGGACGAGGTTCTCCTGGATGAAGTCGACCAGCTTTTGCGTGATCAGGCTCTGCGTGATCTCGGTCATGAGACCTCCTTCGTCGGCCTCATGACCAAGGTGCTGTGTCTATTGATGACCTCGACAAGCTCGGTCATGAGCGTGCCCCTCTCGTGACGGGAGAGGTGGACAGGATCCTGAACGCCGCCGCGGCGACGGACGTTCCTGAGCCGAACCCGACCATGAGCAGGTGATCGCCGGCCATGAGCCCGCCGGTCGCGATCAGATGCTCGAAGGCGATGAACTGGTCCACCGCGCCGCAGTGGCCGACGCGCCGCCCGTAGTCCCACGTCGTCTGATCTTCGTCGATGCCCAGCCAGGACATCTGCCCGTCCAGGTCCTCGCGCCGGCCGTGCGGGAACGCCACCCGCGTGATGTCGGCAAATCCGATCCCGGCCTCGTCCAGGGTCCGTTCGACCTGCTGCATCATCGTTTTCTGGATCGTCAGGTGGATCCCGGTTCCCTGCGCCTTGAGCAGCCGCTGGCGGAATTCCTCGTGCCGGTCTCCGAAGCTCAGCCCCCTGCCGATGGTGGCGTCCGGGGGGAACAGAGGGTAGGCGCCGTCGTTGACCGCGTCGGCCTCCGGGATCACCGTCACGTTCACCGATAGGAGCTCGGCCATGCCGTACTCCTTGCCGAGGATGAGCGCGGCCGCGGCGTCGCCGATCAGCGCCCCGGGGGTCATCCGCCAGCGGTCCACCAGCGGGGTGCCGTGGTTGTCCGAGGAGACGACCATGGCCGTCTCCCGGTCCGCGTCGGCCTGCAGGTAGCTCGCCGCCAGCTCGAGGGAGCTGATCATCCCTACACAGCCGCTCCGGATCTCGAACGCCGGCACGTTCCCGCCAAGGAGGTGCATCTGCAGGTAGTGCTGGGGCTGCCAGCCGTTCGGGCCCTGGTGCCAGACCGACGGGTAGAGGAGAAGGTCGAGATCGCGCGGGGAGGACTCACCCCAGCGGTCGTACGCGTCCAGGACCGCGAGCCGCGCCATCTCGGGCGCGGGCATGTCGCCGGCCACCGCCGCGCCGATCTGATGGAACTTCTCGGCCTCCTCGGCCGGGTACCAGCCCTCACGAACCGCCTGCTCGACGCTCACGCTGTCAGGCACATAGACGCCGAGGCTTCTGACGAACATGTTGGATGTACGCACACGTCCCCTAACTCGTCGACGATCCCGGACAACGGCCTTCAGCAGGGGAAGGCGGCTTATCCGATATATTTCGGGTCCCGGGATATCAAGCGACCCCCGGCCGGTCAATGAAAACAACGTGAAATAAGCCGGCGAGCTGCCAGAGGCAAGGATAGGGGCGGCCCATCGGCTGAAGCAATATCAACATCCGAAATCTGGTCGGCGACATTCCGTGATCAAGGTTCGACGGAACGTGTTGAATTCTGGAAATGCGTCTTTCCGCTTCACGCCGCGGTTTCTCCGAATGCAACGGGCTGGAATCCGGACGACGGGAGAACGGCGCCGGGCCGTCGCCATTCGGCTCAGGCCCGGCGCGCGTCGTCTCAGGCGGGCACTCTCGTGCAGACGATGTTGTTGAGTTTGAACTGGGCCGGAATGTCGTTCGTCCCGGTGGCGGTCGCCGAGAAGCCGAGGCTCTGGCTGGAGCCGGGGCCGATGTAGGAGTTATGGCCGGCGTCGCGTGCGGCCACCTCGGCGCCGGTCTGGGTCACCGTGGCGTTCCAGGCGCTCGTGATCTGCTGGTTGCCCGGCCAGGTCCACGTCACGGTCCAGCCGCTGATGGGGGTCGTGCCGGTGTTCCTGATGGTCACGCTGCCGTTGAAAGCGCCGTTCCAGGCGCCGGTGGAGTAGGCGACCTCGCAGGAGGTGCCCATCTTGAGCCCGCTGCGCAGGAAGGTCGCGAAGTTGGCCCAGGTGGGATTGAGCGTGCCGGTACCGACGGTCTCGGTGCAGTCGGTGGTGGTGCGGACGGTCTGCATACCGTACTGGGCGGGGTCCATGACCTGGGGCATCATGTGATCCGCGCCGGGTACCGACACGAACGTGGCGTCACCGCACTGGGCCTTGATCCTGTTGTAGAGCAGGACGCTCTGCCCGTGCGGCACCAGGAAGTCGGCCTGGCCGTGCAGGAACATCAGCGGCGGGTCGTTGCTGTCGACGTAGGTCATCGGATTGGCCTGGGCCACCGTGGCCGGGCAGGTCTGGATCGGGCAGCCGACCAGGAGGGATTCCGGGGAGGCGGGAGAGTCGTGGTCCAGCCCGCCGGTCGGCAGGTTCTGCGCGTTCATCTGCAGGAAGTCGGTCGGACTGTAGAAGGCGAGCCCCACCTGCACGGCGCTGGAGACGCCGGTCGTGCCGACGGTGCCCTCCAGCGCCGTCACGCCGCCGGACAGGGTGGCCATCTCCGTCAGCCAGCCGCCCGAGGAGTCGCCCATGATCGCGAAGCGATTGGGGTCGAGCTGGTACGTGGCCGCGTTCGCGCGCAACCAGCGGATGGCCGCCTTGATGTCGTGCACCTGGGCCGGGAAGATCGCTTGAGCGCTGGACCGGACACTGACGCCGGCAACGGCGAAGCCCAGAGGGTTGAAGATGTCCGCGATCGCGTCCGTGCCGGCCTTGCCGTCATCGCTCGTCCACGCCGAGCCAGTGTGCCAGATCAGCAGCGGCCGGGGCGTGATGCCGGTGGACGGCAGGTAAAGGTCCAGCATATGCCCTCTGCTGCCGGCCGGCTGCGCGGGCGCGTAAGCGATGTCAGTGATCACCTGCGTGGCGTGAGCCGGCGGCGCGAAGGCTGCTGACACACCGACGGCCGCCAGCATGGTCATCACCATGCTGACGATCATGGCCGTGCTGATTCGAGCTTGCATGGTGCGACTCCGGTTGGTCGGATGATCGCCGCTTCCCCGGTGGCCGTCCGTGTCTCCTCCGGTGCCAGGGCAGCCGCGATCAGCACGACGACCGTAGCGCCTGCGAGAACAACGTCCTGTTCGAGTGTCGCGGCTCACATCGATATGGGCGGGGAGACGATATGACACGTAAGTGACGATGGTCAAAGTTTTCTTCGTATCGTTCCAATCGAACAGGAAAAGCGGCATAAATCGTACTTTATGGGCGCAAAACGCGACGACAGTCTCAGATCATCCATGGCGTGCACACGCAGTCGGATACGCACCCACGAGGTCGTCAAAGCCGCCCGCTCTGGAATTGACAGCAGCTGGAACTCTCGAAAACAGGCGACCCGGGAAGTAACACCGGCGTTACCGGCGGTAAACACCAGTGAAACATGCGCCGCTCCATCGACAACGCCGATGAAAGTTTCATCGCCCCCCGCGACTGATTCGGGCACGACAATCCCCCTGGCGCGTAGTGAGTGATAATGTCCACCGTCATGATCTCGCCAGTCACAGGAGGACGAATGCGAAAGGTACGCGCTGTTCTCGTCTCGGCCGTTATGGTCCTCGGAGTGTCGTTGACGATCGGCGCCACCCCGGCGCACGCCGAGAAGCTGGTCGGCGTCTTCAGGGACTACTCGGAGTGCCAGCGGATCGGGAGCCACGGCGTCACCCAGGACTGGTGGGACGCCTATTCATGCGAGTGGGAGGGCCGGTACCGCTACTACTTCCTCTACGCGTGACCCCGTGAAGCACACGCGCCCCCGGGCCTGAGGGGTCGAACCGGGGGCGCGGGCGCTCTAGTACAAAGCCGGGTGCCTGACCGGCGCCCGGTCCGCGCCCCCAGTGGTGTTCGCACCAACGGGACAGCATCCGGCGGGGCGGTGGCCCAAGAGCCGCACTCCCTCCAGGAATGCGAAGTCACGCCCCGACAACGCGGCTCTCAGCCACGGTCCGCTCGGGCATGGCCGGAGATCCTTCGTCGTGCGGATCAGAGGTCGAAAGGGTTCCAGCCGTCCGAGCCGGCGAGGTACTTCTGTGGGGTGTAGTTCTCCGCGTCGGCGTCGGCCAGTTGAGGACGGTTGCCATGGACGGCAGCCCCGGGTCCGGTGTTGCGGTACTCGAAGAACCGGGCGGCGGTCCAGGAGTTCGCGGACATGTTGATCCACGGTTGTGCAGTCGCGATGGTGGATGACAGCCACGATTCCCGATACAGCACCTGGGCATCCGGGTACCACGGCCGGCCGAGCTGGGTGACGTTGTCGGCGGCGCCGGTGATGGTCGACCGGTAGAACAAGAAGCCGTAGGTGCTCTCCGCCGGAGTACTCGCCGCGGTGATCGGACCGCCGGTGAGCCGCTTCTGGTAGATGTCGCAGCGGTCGAAGACGGCGCTGGCCGCGCCGAAGATGAAGTCGACGGTGCCTTCCACGTAGCAGTTCCTGAAGTAGGCACGGCCGGCACGGGCGTAGAGGGTGTCCTGGTCGCCGAGCACGCGGATGTCGCGATAGACGGCACGGTCCGCCCGGGTGTACAGCGCCACCGCCTGCCCGCCGCTGGTGGCAGTGCTCTCGTCGAAGTCGTTGGCGATGGTCAGGTTGCGGGCGGTGAAGTCGTGACCGTAGACGAACATGGTCGAGCTACCCGTTGTGCCGTACTCTCCGGCGTGGCGGTTGTTCACGATGACGGTGCTGTCGGGCGAGGGGCCAAGCCCGCGCAGCGTGATGTATGGCTTATTGGACGGCACCGTGACGATCTCCCGATAGGTGCCGGGCGCGACGGTGATGGTGACCGGGCTGGTGTTGCCGCTCGGCACGGCGTCGATGGCGGCCTGGACGGTGGTGTACGTCCCGCTGCCGTCGGCGGCCACCGTCGGCTGTCGCGTGGCAGTGGCCGGCGACGTCGCTGCGACCACCACGCCCGCCGGCAGCACTAACGCAGTGGCGGTAAGGATGATCCAGCGACGTGCCTTGCTGAGGTTCTGTGTTCTCATGATGTCTTCACCATCTGTTGGAGACCGGTCGTGGCAATGCCCTTGACGAGGTGCTTCTGTCCGGCAATGAAGTCGAACTACACGGCGAACATCGGCCCCCGTGAACTCCGCAGCGCGAGTGTCCCTGCCCCGCTACGCGGGATGGCCCGCTCGCTTCACCCCTTTGTCAAAGGCCGATAGTGGGCTGCGGACCGGAGAACTCGGCCAGCAACGTGGGAAGGGCGGTGGCGGGGTCGAGGGTGTAGGAATAGAAGCTCGCCGGGTCGAAGGCGGCCCCCTGCTCCTTGATGAGACCGTCGCGCCAGGAGCTCGTGCCGGTGACGACGTTGCCCCGCTGGACCAGCTCGCCGGCGGGATCGACGAAGTAGGGGTCGGCCACGTTGTGGAAGAGGCTGTGCTCGATCACACCCTTGGTCTCGCCACGCGCCCAGTTGCCGTACGACCTGATGTCCTGCAGGTAGTTGCTGTACATGTGCATGTTGAGCAGGTTGCCGCCGCTGGGGTTGCGCTGGTTGGTGCGGGCGAACCAGTTGTGGTGGAGAGTCATCCGCGTGATGAGGTTGGCCGTCCAGCCGATGCCGAGGGTCTTGTTGTTGTCCAGGAACTGGTTCCACGACACCGTGATGTCGGTGGCGTCCTTGCGGCTGTCGAGCAGGCCGTCGTTCATCCGGGCGAGCCGGTTGTGGTCGATCCAGACCTTCGTCGCGGAATCGATCTGGATGGCGTCGTAGTCGAAGTCCTTGTCATCCGGGTCGTCCTCGGGCATGAGGGTGTCCCGGATCGTCAGGTTCCGGATGATCACGTTGCTCGTGGTGGCGCCGAGGAAGAAGCCGCCGCCGGCGATCTCGCCTGCCGTACCGACCCCGATGATGGTCTTGTTGGAGGCCACCTTGAGCTCGGTCCCCTTCGGACTGATCTCGATCGGGCCGGCGACCTTGATGATGTACGGCTCGGCGGCCGTGACGTAGGTGTTCAGCTCTTCCTGGGTGGTCACGGTGACGACCTGGCCGCCCTCGCCACCCGTGGTACCCGCGGCGAAGCCATCCGCCTGGCCGGACCAGTGGCGGGGCCCGACCACCGGGCGGAAGGTCCAGAGCCGGTCGGCGATCTGGTACTTGCCGTCGCCCGCGTAGGTCAGGGTGACCTCGGCGGAGCCGCGGTTGGCGCCGTTGACCAGGCGGACCTGACCGCCCGCCGCGGCCTCCAGGCGGAGCTCGGCGGTGCGGCCGCGGCAGGGCAGTTCCCGGAGCTTGATGTCCAGGCACTGGCCGGTCTCGGCGTTGACGATGTGGTAACCGCCGCCCACATGGCCTACAGCTGAGGCCGGGGTCGCGGTGGCGGCGAGCAAGGTCAGGATGGCAGCCGCCAGGGCGGCATGACGCGCAGTGGTCACAGGGGGTTCGCTTTCCTGGGGGGAGACCCGGCCGTGGCGGTCTCCGGAGTCGCCGCGGCCGGGGAGTCTGGGGGCGAGGTGCCCTCACTGTAGGAAGGCCGCTGAATTACCGTCAATGGCTTTCCTTAATATTTCTTTCACGGATTGACGCAATCGGAAACCCGGCCGTAGCCTCCTGGCAACCCCCCGTGCGAAGGGCAAACGACTGATGGTTTCCAGAAGAGACATGCTGCGCACCGCCGGACTGACCGGACTCGGTCTGGCCGTGGCCGCCTGTGGACGTGGTTTCGGCGGAGGCGGCAGCGAGTCCGCCTCCGGCAAGATCGAGCTGAACATGGTCTGGTGGGGTGACGCCTTCCGCGCCCAGAAGACCCAGGCCGCGCTCGACCTGTTCATGAAGGCCAACCCGGGCATCACCATCAAGACCGAGTACCAGGACAGCGGCCCCTACAAGGACAAGCTGGCCACCCGCTTCGCCGCCGGCAATCCGCCGGACCTGATGATGATGCGTATGGACAGCCTGCGGGAGTACGCCGACCGCAAGTCGCTCCTCAACCTCAATGACCACCCAGGCATCGTGGACACCACCAACCTCAGCCAGGCCGCGGCGAGCCTCAGCAAGGTCGGCGACGCCGTCTACGGCATCCCCTCGGGCCTCAACGCGATCGGCTACATCGTCAACAAGACGATCACGGACCAGTACGGCGTGACCATCCCCGACGGCGCCACCTGGACCTGGCAGGATCTGGCCACGTTCGCCAAGGAAGTCACCGACAAGAGCGGCAAGAAGGTCTACGGCACCCTGGTGGACCCGGCGACCCTGGCCAACCTGGTCGTCTACGTCTCCCAGCAGGGCGAGGACCTCTTCACCGCCGACGGCAAGTTCGGCGTCAGCGAGCCCACGCTGACCAAGTGGTTCCAGATGTTCGAGGACATGCGGAAGGAGGGCGGCTTCCCGCCTGCGGGGTTCGTCGAAACGATCGGTTCCTCGCCCGACCAGTCCTACATCGCCAAGGGCTCCATCGCATCGCAGATCATCCCGAGCAACGGTTTCCTCGGCTACAACAAGGTCTCCGGCGGCAACCTGGTGCTGCTGGGCATCCCCGGCGAGGCCACCGCCAAGCGGCGCGGCACGAACATCGGCACCCCGGCGCTGTGGTCGGTCGCAGCCTCCTCCAAGCACCCGAAGGAGGCGCTGCAACTGCTCGACTTCCTCATCAACGACGTGGAGGCCAACAAGGCCATGGGCACCACCCGGGGCGTTCCCGCCAGTACCGTCGTCGCCGACGCGATCAAGCCGACGCTGGAGAAGGACGACCAGGCGGCTACCGACTATCTGATCGGCCTGCAGAAGCAGACACTGGTCGCCGTTCCGCCCTACCCCAAGGGCGCCAGCGGCATCCAGGACGAACTCACTGCGGTCGCTCCCGAGGTCGAGCACGGGCGGCTGACCCCGGCCGAGGCCGCCAAGAAGGTCATCGAGGCGGCGACGAAGGCCCTGTCGCAGTGACGCTCACGTCTGTGAAGGACCCGGCCGTGTCCGAGGCGCCGGTTTCGCCACCCAAGGCGGCGAAATCCCCTCAGGACCGGTCGGGCTACCTGTTCATCCTGCCCTGGTTCATCGGGATGGCCTTCACGATCATCCCGTTCTTCGCCTCGCTCTACCTGGCTTTCACCGACTACAACCTGCTGAACGTGCCGAACTGGATCGGCCTGGAGAACTTCGCCGAGATGTTCTCCGATGACACCTGGTGGCAGTCGGTCAAGGTCACGTTCGTCTACACCTTCGTCTCGGTGCCGCTGTCGCTGGCCGCCGCGCTGGGCGTCGCCATGCTGCTCAACCGGGGCGTGCGGGGCCTGCCGTTCTATCGGGCGATCTTCTACCTGCCCTCGCTGCTGGGCGGCAGCGTGGCGCTGGTGCTGCTGTGGCGCTACATCTTCGGCCTCAACGGCATCGTCAACGCCTTCCTCGGCTTCTTCGGCATCGAGCGGATCAGCTGGACGTCCGACCCGGACTACGCCCTCACCACGCTGATCATCCTGCACATCTGGACGTTCGGCTCCCCCATGGTGATCTTCCTGGCCGGTCTGAAGCAGATCCCGGCGATGTACTACGAGGCCGCCGCGATCGACGGGGCGAACAAGTGGCAGCAGTTCCGCAAGATCACGCTGCCGCTGCTCAGCCCGATCATCTTCTTCAACCTGATCCAGTCGCTGATCTCCTCGTTCCAGACCTTCACTCAGGGGTTCATCTTCAGCGGAGGCAAGGGCGGGCCGGCCAACTCCACGATGTTCTACAACCTCTACCTGTACAAGCAGGGGTTCGAGCAGTTCCACATGGGTTACGCCTCGGCGATGGCCTGGATGCTGCTGATCATCATCGCGGCGTTCACCGGCCTCAACTTCCTCCTGGCCAAGCGGTGGGTGCACTATGACAACTGACGAGAGCTACCTCGAGCGCATCGGCAACACCCGCCGCAAGCGCTTCACCAAACACCTGCTGCTATGCCTGGTCAGCATCGTCATGCTCTACCCGTTGCTGTGGCTGGTGTCCAGCTCGCTCAAGCCGACCGGGATCGTCTTCAAGGACCTCTCGCTCTGGCCCGCCGAGTGGGACTTCTCCAACTACACCGAGGGCTGGACGGCCCTGCAGTTCCCCTTCGACCTCTACCTGGTCAACTCGGTCGTCATCGTCGTGCTGAGCATCCTGGGCAACCTGCTGTCATGCTCGCTGGCCGCCTACGCCTTCGCCCGGCTCAACTTCCGTGG
The DNA here is from genome assembly GCF_052245935.1 of Nonomuraea sp. 3N208. NCBI lineage: Bacteria > Bacillati > Actinomycetota > Actinomycetes > Streptosporangiales > Streptosporangiaceae > Nonomuraea > Nonomuraea sp. 3N208. Next base: position 61,653 of record NZ_JBQQBR010000048.1, read on the forward strand.
CCGCAAGCTGTTCTTCGCGCTGACGCTCGGCACGATGATGCTCCCCGGTCACGTGCTGCTGGTCCCGCAGTACATCGTCTTCGCCAAGCTGGGCTGGCTCAACACCTACTTCCCGCTGATCGTGCCGAACTTCCTGGCCACCAGCGCGTTCTACATCTTCCTGATGGTGCAGTTCATCCGCTCCCTGCCCAAGGAGCTGGACGAGGCGGCCCGCATCGACGGCGCGGGCACGTTCCGGATCTTCTGGAGTGTGATCCTGCCGCTGTGCAAGCCCGCCTTCGCCACCACGGCGATCTTCACCTTCATCGCGACCTGGAACGAGTTCTTCTCTCCCCTGCTCTACCTGACCGAGCAGGAGCTCTACACCGTGCCGCTGGCGGTGCGCCAGTTCATCGACTCCGAGGGCCAGTCCCAGTGGGGGCAGATGTTCGCCATGTCGTTCGTCTCCCTCGCCCCGGTCATCGGGTTCTTCATCGCCGGCCAGAAGTACCTGGTCAAGGGCATCGCCACCACTGGATTGAAGTAGATGAAACGCTATTCCTTCGTCGGGACCGGCTCGCGCGCCCAGATGTACCTGGCCGCCCTGCTCGGCCCCTACGCCGACCTCGGCCGTCCGGTGGCCTTCTGCGACACCAACGAGGTGCGCATGGCCTACTACGACCGGATCGCCGGCGCCCCTCTGCCGCACTACTTCCCCGACGCCTACGAGGAGATGCTCAAACAGAGCGACGTCGTCTTCGTCACCTCCCGCGACGACACGCACGCCGGCTACGTGAGCCGTGCGCTGCTGGCGGGGGTGGACGTGGTGGTGGAGAAGCCCATGACCATCGACCTGGCCGGGGTGCGGCAGATCCACGACGCGCTGCAGGCCGGTACGTCGGAGCTGACGGTCACCTTCAACTACCGCTACTCCCCGCGCAACGCGCTCATGCGGCAGCTCATCGCCGACGGGGCGATCGGCGAGGTCACCTCCGTCACCTTCGAGTGGTGCCTGGACACCGTGCACGGCGCCGACTACTTCCGCCGCTGGCACCGCGACAAGGCCGCCTCCGGCGGGCTGCTGGTGCACAAGGCCACCCACCACTTCGACCTGGTCAACTGGTGGCTGGGCGACCGTCCCGAGGTGGTCTTCGCCCGTGGCGGGCTACGCTTCTACGGCCCTGACAACGCCCGCCGCCGCGGCCTGGGCAGCCGGCCCGCGCGCGGCCTCATCGACGGCGACCCGTTCTCCCTGGACCTGGCCTCGGACGAGAAGCTCCGTGAGCTCTACCGGGACGGCGAGCACCTGGACGGCTACATCCGCGACCGCGACGTCTTCTCCGACGGCATCACCATCGAGGACAACCTCAACGTGGTGGTCGGCTATCGGGGCGGCGCGTCGATGTCCTACACCCTGCACGCGCACTGCCCCTGGGAGGGCTATCGCGTCGCGATCAACGGTACGGCGGGGCGCATCGAACTCGACGTGGTCGAGCGGCCCCACGTCTCACCCGCGGGCGCCTCCTCGACGATCGGCGCGGCCACCGCCGCCTCGAAGGTGGCCGTCGCCTTGGCCGAGCCGGAGGCCGAACTGGCCGAAGTCCTGGACCCGAGCAATCTGTCCGAGAGCGAAAGTGCCGTGGCTGCGGGGGGACACCGGCAACGTGGCTCGCGTCTGCTGCTGCAGCGCCACTGGGAGCCCGCGATCGAGGTGCCCATCCCCGAAGGCGCGGGCGGCCATGGCGGCGGCGACGCCATGCTCCTGCACGACGTCTTCCGCGGTCCCTCCGGAGACCGGCTGAGCAGGCACGCCGGGTTCGCCGACGGCGCCGCGAGTGTGCTGGTCGGCGTGGCGGGCAACGAGTCGCTGCGCACCGGCAAGGCGGTTTATCTGGATGAGCTGGGATTGCCATTGCCATGACCCCCGCCCTGCTCGTGGCGGCACCGCCTGGGGACTACGCTCATAATCCCCGAATGCGAAAAGGCGGCGAGATGGCCACGGAAGTGCTGCGGCTGGATGGACGAGAGGTGGCCTCCTATGTCTGGCAGCCGAAGGCGCCCGCTTCCAGTTCACCGCGCCCCTTCCTGCATCCCGTGCGCACCCTGGCCGGCCATACCGTGACCGACGCCGTGCCCGACTCCCACCCGCACCAGTTCGGGATCGGCGTGGCCTTCCCCGACATCGACGGGGTCAACTTCTGGGGCGGGCGCACCTTCGTGACCGGTCACGGGCCGGCCTGGCTCGACAATCACGGCAGCCAGCGGCACGATCGCTGGCTGGGCCGCAGCGAGACCTCGCTCTCGCACGCGCTGCGCTGGCTGGGGCCCGACGACGGGCCGCTGCTGGACGAGCGGCGGACGATCACCTGCACGCCGGTCGACGGGCCATTCAGCGGGGCCGTCTGGTCGCTGGCCGTACGGACCCAGCTGACCAACGGCGCCGAGCGGGCCCTGGTGATGCGGAGTTCGGCGGCCAAGGGCCGGGTCGGCGCGGGCTACGGCGGCTTCTTCTGGCGCGGGCCGAACGTCACCGGCGCCGCCGTGCTCAGCGCCGCGGGCGAAGGCGTGGAGTCCGTGCACGGCCGGAGCGCCGCCTGGGTCGCCGTCGCCGCCCCGGAGTGGACCCTGGTCTTCCGGCCCGGCGACGAGGACACCGCCCAGGACCGCTGGTTCGTCCGGGCCCGCGACTACCTCGGCGTCGGCTCCTGTGTGGCCTGGGCGGAGCCGCTGGTGCTGGAGCCGGACGAGGCGATCTCCCGCACCGTGGTCGTCCTGGTGGCCGACGGCCGCCTCACGGCCGAAGACGCGGCCCGGCTGGCGACATGACCGCCGCCTTCCGGCCCAGCGCGCCGCGCTCGCCTGAGGGCGCCGTCCGGCAGGAGAACCTGCGCGACCTCAATCTCGAGGTGGTCTTCCAGCGCATCCTCACCGCGGGCGGTCCCATCTCCCGCACGGAGCTTGCCACCGCCACCGGGCTGACCCGGCCCACCATCACCCGCATCGCCGAGGAACTGCTGGCCGGACAGCTCATCACCGAGAAAGGCGTCACCCACAACGGCCGGGCGGGCCGCCCGCGCGTCGGCCTCACGCTGTCGGACCGCGGTCCCGCCGGGCTGGGCCTGGACATCCGCGCCGACGGCCTGGCCGCGTGCGTCGTGGACCTGACCGGCACCGTGCGCCACCTGACCTTCGCCCCGGCCCGCTACGCCGGCCTGGACGCCGCCGCCGTCCTGACCGAGCTGGCGCGCATGGCCCGCGAGGCTGTCGACGCCGTCACCGCCAAGGACCTGACCGTGGTCACTACCACCTTGGCCGTGCCCGGACCGGTCGACGGCGGCATCGTTCGCTCGGCCCCTGCGCTCGGCTGGCGCGACGTGCCCGCCGGAACGTTCCTCGGCGACATGGGCCTGACCGCCGCCGTCGAAAACGAGGCCAACCTGGCCGCCCTCAGCGAGCTGTACGCCGGAGACAACACCCTCGACAGCTTCGTCTACGTCTCCGGCGGCCTCGGCATCGGCGCCGGGATCGTGCTGGGCGGCCATCTCATGCGCGGCGCCCGCGGCTGGAGCGGCGAGTTCGGCCACGTCACCGTCCACCCCGACGGCGCTGACTGCCCGTGCGGGTCTCGCGGCTGCCTGCAGACCTACGCCAGCACCGCCGCCATCCTTGGCGACGACCCCGCTCCGGAGTCCGCCAATCCGGACAACGTTGTCACCGAGCGCGCCGAGGCAGGCTCCCCGCCCACGCTCGCCGCCCTGGAGCGGGCCGGCACCGCACTCGGCATCGCCCTGTCGAGCGTGCTGAACATCCTCGACATCGACACCGTGCTGCTGGGCGGCAGCTTCGCGCTGATGTCGTCCTGGCTCACCGCCGCCGCCAAGGCCGAGATCGACCGGCGCGTGCTCACCGCCGCCTGGGCTCCCGTCACCGTCCGTCCCGCCCTGCTCGGCCCGGACGCCGCCGTGATCGGCGCGGCGCTCACCTCCATCGACCAGATCCGCCGGCAGCCCACCGTCTGGCTCGCCCGCCAGGCCTGAACCTCCGGCGGACTTGGCGCATGGTCGACGCCTTCCGGGCTCTGGCCCTGCAGCCGGCCACCCGTGCCATCACCTCCCGAGAGCAGATCCTGGACGCCATCGGCCGGGTGGCCGTCCAGGCGGCGGGGGCCGCGCCTGGCTCGGCCCGGAGCTGCGCCTGGTGGTGCTGCCGGACCCAGCGGCCGTCCTTCGACGGTGGATCTGGGCCGTCATGTCGATCACCTCGCTGGGATCGTGCAACGGCGGGCACGAGCGCGCGGTGATGCGCGGCAAGTGACCGAGTCCCACGACCACGTTGTGCGGCGCACTATTCGACGGGGATCTGGAAGGCGAGCAGACCCATGCCGAGAGTGTCGATGACGCGGGGGCCGGCGCGACGGTGGGCGACGTACGCCACAGTGGCGTCGGCCGGTACCGGCCGGTCCAGCGTCAGCACCAGGCCATGGCCGCGTTGCCAGCGCACGGATTCCACGACGGTGCCCGGCACCAGGAAGTCCGCGGCGGCGCCATCCTCGACGGTCAGCGGGTCGGCGGGTGAGCGGAGTTTCACCACCAGTTGGTGCGGGTTGTCGTCGATCCGGTGAGCCGCTCTGGGGTTCGGTGGCGCCACCTTCGGGGCACCCGGGCGGTACAGGTCGTCGAGAAGCATGGCCGCGTTGTGTTCACCGAAGGTGCGGTAGCCGTCGATGTAGTCAAAGTGGCAGCCGTCGTGACCGTTGATGCCGGTCGTCGACAGCACCCGCAGGTTGTCGATGGTGTCCGGCAGCCGCCGTTGGGCGTCCCGCAGCGCCACCGGGATCGCCTGGTCGCATGGGGAGCTCCGGACCTGGTGGACGTAGACCGGCAGCTCGGCGCCGTAGTCTTGGCGCCAGTCCGCGACCAGCTCGGTGAACCCGGCGACGTGTACCTCAGCCTTGTCGCGGTCGGCCTCACCCTGGTACCACAGCATGACGTCGATGGCGTCCGGCCCGGTCAGGCCGGCCCGGGTGAGCCGTTGCAGCAGCATCCCGTAGCTGGTCGCGCCATCGGTGGGGTCGCTGTCGTTGCGGGCGAAGTAGCTGATCGGCCGGCCACCACGGGCACCGTTGACGATGGCGATCGGGATGCCGAGCTCGGCCGACATCAGCTGTCCCATCCGGACCGCCCACTGGCCGATCGCCGCGACCCGCTGGACGTTGTCGCCCATGGCGTAGGTCCAGCCGCCGATGGCGGCGGCCAGCCGCGGGGTGTTGTTGTTGGACGTACCAAAGGTACGTACCCACCGGGACCGGTCCGCCTCCGACGACGTCGAGTTCGACTGCTGGCCGGCCTGCGCGTTCGACTGGCCCTGCACGACGATGACGTCACCGGCGACGACGTCGACCGCGCGTCCGATGCGGTGGCTGTTGCCGTCGGCGGTGAGCGCGACGAGTTCCAGGTCGGTCGACGTCAGCGCCACAGGCAGCGAGACGGTGAACGAGAACCGCGGTGCCGCCGGTGACACAGTGGCCCGTCGGGTCGTCTGCCGGCCGTCGCGGGTGGTCCGCAGCTCGACCGCGGTGACATCCGGGTCAAGTGCTACCCCGCTGACCGGCACCGACACGCTGGTGGCGGTGCGGCCCGGGCGGGGGACCACCTGCCGCGAAATCGGGGCGGTGTCCACCCGGGCCAGCGACGGCCGGGCGTAGAAGGTGAGCCGCCGGGTGGTGTAGTCGCCGGCGTTCTGGGCGGACGTCCAGTCGGGGTTTTCGCCCGGGCCGGCGCCGATGCCGATGTCCATCGTCTGAGGGCCGGCGGTGGTGAAGGCGTTGACGGCCAGCACCGGAGTCGCGGTGGCGGCGTCCGCGGTCCGCGGGCCGCGGGCGTCGCCGGCGTCGGCGAACGCGTGCACCTGGAACGAGCCGTACCCGTTCGCCCACAGGACCGCGTCGTCGGCATCGCGGGCGGTCTCGGACGCTCCCGGTATCTGCCGCGACCCCGTCCCGTCGTACTGGTTGGGCCACATCTCGACCCAGCCGGAGCCGCCGTCGACCTCCTGTACGCCGGGCACGTTGGAGGCGACCGTCAGGTCGTCTACGAACTGGTGCCGCGACTGCTCCATGCGGGTCGGCAGGCCCAGGTCGTCGGGGTTGCCGCTCAGCGCCTCCATCGACGTCCACACCCAGGTCGTACCCGCGTCGGTGGTGAGCTCCAGGCAGTAGCCGACCCGGTCGAAACCACCGGCGACGCCGGCGGTATCGTCGAATGTGTAGGGAGGGGTTGTGTCCCGCCAGTTCGCGGCGGCGGGCAGGTCGAGCACTCGCACCAGCCGGTAGTCCGCGGCCTCGGCGTCGCAGGACGTCGACCAGGCGTCGGTGGCGGTAGGTTCAGCGGCAGCGACGCCGGAGGCGGAAACGGTTGCCGCGGCGAATGCCAGGGCAGCGCATCCGGTGGCTAACAGGCGGGTGTGGAGCCGATGTCGCGGCATGGGCACTCCTCCATGGGTTGAGGTCGGGAGGGTAGACGGCGGGCGGGCCGCGCACCCGAGATCAGTTGAACGCCAGCCAGGTATCGCGCAACGGCCGCTGCCCGACTCCGGGCTTCGTCCAGTCACACACGCCCGATGGGAAGACCTCCAACAGCCGACGGCGCTCGGCCGGGCTGAAGGTCACCCGGTAGTCGCTCCAGTCGACGGCCTTGCGGTGGCAGGTCACCACGTCATCGGTAAGCGGAGCGCCGGCTACCAGTCGTGGAGTGGGGTAGGCAGGGAACTGCTGTCCGCACTCTCCGGCATTGTCCGCAGTGAGCCGTTGAACGATCTTGCGAGGCTCGGCGTCGCGGCTCCAGCAGGCGTCGGTGAGATCAGCCGGCTTGTTCCGCACCACCTTTTGGTGTGCGGACAGCCGCGAGTCATCGCCCACGATCGCGGTCAGCCACTCCTCCATGCTCGTCAGGGCGTACCGCAGGGTTGGGCTGGTGAGGCTGAACCCGCCGAAACGGTTGTCCTCCACGAGGAAGACCTGGTTGTCCGCGTCGCCGTTCGCCGCCTCCAGCCGCGCCCGGGTGGCGTAACCGTGCGTCATCATGTGGATGTCGCCGTTCGCGGCGTCATCGGAGTACGACCGGTAGTCGATGATCGGCGTGCCGGCCAGGCCGGCCCCGCCGAAGAGAATGCGCCCGGTGCGGTGGGCGGCGTCCCTCGCGATCGGGTCCGCCGCGGTGCGCTGCGCCGTCGGCTTGGCGTCGATGTCCAGTCCCCCGATGCCCTGGTTGAGGTCGAGGAACTGCTGCGGGGTGATCGCGCCCGAGTTCAGCGCGGCCAGCCCGTACTGCACCCCCACGTTGTCCAGGGCCCGCCGGGCGAACCCGGTGGCCGGATCGCGTCCGTAGACGTTCACGGTGTGGTCGTAGACGTCTCCGCGCGCTCCACGGGGGTTGGTCTGCGGGTGGTAGCGCAGCTCCGCGGGCAACACCGTGGGGAACTCGGCGACCGGGTCCAGCCGCTTCGCGCCGTCGCTGAGGTTGCGGATGCTCTCCCACCGCCGGAAACCGGCGACCTGGCGCTGCTCCTCCTGGCTGAACGTGTCCGGCGCGACCTCGGTGAAATAGTGCTCGAGCAACCGGGAGTCGAACAGCGTGAAGTTCGTCGCGGACGTGACGTCGGGGAACGACTGCCCGACCACGATGCCGTCCAGCAGACCCGGGTAGTTGTCCGCGATCTGGTGTCCCTGGTAGGAACCTCCAGAAGAACCCCAGCCGATGGTGAACAGCGGATCGCCGTAGCGCTCGACGAACCGTTCCTTGACCATCATCATGGTCTCTGCCGCGAGCAGGTCGTTGCAGTTGTTGCCGAAGACGTTCAGCGACGCCGACGCGACCGCGTAGCCGCGGCCGAGCATCTGCGGGTCCAGTACACCGCCGGTGTTCGTGCCCTGGGTGTACCAGCCGCGCCGGCAGCCGCCGCCGAAGGTGTAGATGAGCCGGTCGTTCCAGCCGGGGCTGCGCCGGTGGAAGGCGGGTTCTTCCGTCGCCGGGTCGTGCAGCATGGAGATCTGGTAGATCGACCGGTTGACCGTGCCGGTCTCGATCCGGATGAGGAACGGGACCGTCTGGCCGGTGAGGGTGGTCGTCCAGGCGAGGTCGTCGGGTCTGGCCGCCGGATCCGGCAGCGGCAGGGTCTTTCCGCTGGTCGACCGGTAGGCGTAGTCGACCCGGGTGGCCACGGAGCAGTCGGCGTCGAGAGGGTCGCCGAGCGTGCCGCCGTCGACCAGGCGGAACCGGTCTGTGGTGCAGACGTACGGCGTTTCGTGCGGACCGCTGATCACCGGCCCCGTGGCCGGATGGTTCGTCAGGACGAGCTGGTCGCGCAGCGGCCCCGCGGTCGCGACAAGGTGGTTGCGTCCGGGCCGCAGCCGATCGACCAGGCCGGTGAAGGCGTGCGCGTTCGCGTCTGCCCGGAAGGAGCCGGTGATGTCGGCGCCGTTGAGCGTGAACCGGACCGCGTCCAACGGCTTGCCGCGCGGCACCGCCGCGGTGACGAGCACGTCGTCCGCCGTCACCAGTTCGGGTCTGGCCGACAACGCCACCAGTCGCAGACTGTCGCTGCCGGCGGCCGCTGCCGGTGCGGCGTAGGGCGCGAGGACCGTGGACGCGGTGACGGCGACCACGGCTAAGACCGCGGCGAGTAGGGATCGTGGCGAACGGTATCCAGTGACAGGGCGCATTGCGTGCCTCCGTTTCTCAGGCGTCGGCGGAGTAGACAGCGAACTCGGCCAGCTGTGTGTTGTGACCCGGCTGGGTGGGGTAACGGCCTTCGGTGATGCGCAGCCGTACGTGGCGGGCCCGTGTCGGCGTGACCGCCCTGGTGGTCGCCGTGGCGTCGTCCGTGACCGACAGCACGGTCGTCCACCGCTCGCCGTCCACAGACGTCTGCACGTCGTACGATCGCGGGGCCCAGTTGTCCCGGCCGCTCAACCCCACCGCACGCACCATCGTGGCCAGTCCGAGGTCGACGCCGATGAACTCCGGAGTCTCCGGTGTCGGCGCCTGCCCGGGTGTATGACCGCCGGACACCCAGTACGTCGACGCAGAACCGTCCGTCAGGAACGAAGGCGGATGCTGGTACTGGTAACTCGACGCCCAGACGCGCGGGTACGGGCTACCCGTCGTGTTGACCGCCAGATTGTCGGAGTGCCGAAGGGTGACGTGCGCCTGCCCACTCGCCCCGTTTGCCGCCACCGCGTCGATGACGAGGGTTGACGAGCCGGACTCGCGCTGACCGCTCAGGCGTACCAGCGCCGTCGCCGACGACCGTCCGGGAATCAGCAGGGTCGGCCGGTCCACCGTCGCCTCGACCCCGTCGTCGGTCGTCACGTCGACCGAGACGGACACCGGTCTGGGTGAGTTGTTGGCGATACGGACGCGTGCCTGGTTGGTGCCGCCGGCGGCCAGCGGCAGTTCCCGCTCCAGGGCCTCCACCGCCAGGTTCGGCTGCCGGGCCTCGCGCGGTGTCAGGCGTACCGGCCCCAGCAATCCGTAGTCCTGGCGTGGCCGGTCGGCCGCCCCGGTGCCGGGTGCGACCCGGACCGCGTTGACGAGGGTCGACGCGACGCGCACCGTGAGGGTGTTGTCACCGGCCCGGAGATACCGTCCCACCTCGATGTGCCGGAGATCCTGCGGGCTCCGCGCCGGGATGCGGGTCCCGTTCAGCGTCACGGTGACGGTGTCGACGGCGGCTCCCAGATCCAGGTATGCCGTGCGGACCCCGCCCCACGAGTCGTCGAGGGTGAACGTCGAGGTGTACGTTCCGACCCCGGACACGTCGCCGAGGTCGACGTCGTAGCCGTTCGCCGGCGTGATCGCCGACCACGGCGGCAGCGCTCCACGCTCACCGGCGACCGGTTCAACGGCCGGAAGAGTGGTCTTGGCCGTGTCACCGGGCAGCCCTGATTCACCCCGTGTCCAGCTCTCCACCTGGAGAGTCCAATCGTCGAGTAGCACAGGACCCAACCCGGTATTGCGGGCGACGGTCGGACCGTGTTCGACCGGGGCCGACCACCGGAACGTCTCGTCGTGGCGGGTCGACAGCGCGATGACCGCGGTATCGGATGCCTCCAGGGCGACGTTGACCTCCACGCCGTGCGGTGTCTGCCGATAGTCGGTGAGGGGAGTGATCTCGCCGGTCCAGGTATCCAGCTTGTACGGTCGTCCTTCGCCGGTGAGCGTCAGCCGCTGTTCGGTCGCCCACGACCGCTGGTTGAACAGGTAGTAGTAGTCGGTGGTCGCGTCGGAGCGGCGGACACTCAACACGTCGGCGGACGGCGTCGCGTGCGCGGCGGCCGGCGCTATCCCGAGCCGGGCGAGCAGGTCCGGCACGGCCGCGAGGTCGGCGACCCGGTGCACGCCGGGCCGCGCGGCCAGCTGGGCGATCAGCCGACGCAGCTCGGCATCCTGCGCCGCCGCGTCGTGGAAGCCCGGAGTCGACGAGGGCAGCTCGCCGACGAAGACGACCGGCAGTCCGTCGCGTGCCAGGTCGAGCAACCGGCGCGCGGTGTCGACCGCCATCGTCTTCTGGTCCGCGAGGATGATCGCCTGGTATGCGCCGGCCGATGGGAACAGCCGCCCGTCCGACACCTTCGCCGAAGGCATCCGCAGGTGCGCCGGACTGAGGTACTCGTACGTGTAGCCACGTTCTGCCAGCGGCGAGTCGCTCTCCAGGAGCGTCCTCGGTCCGGTGAGCGTGGTGGCCGGCGATCGCAGGCCGAAGTCCTGTAAGTACAGGGCCACGTCGAAGGTCGGCTTGCCCTGCCGGAGCACCAGTTGCAGCCGGGCGAGGTGGTCGTTGATCGCCCGGTAGTCCGGCCAGTTGGGCCCGCCCTTGGCGCCCCATGCCTCGGAGAAGGAGGTGTTGCCCCCATACGACATGCCAGGCCACACCGCCTGGTCGGCTGTGCCCTCCCCCTTGGTCAGGTACGGGTAGCCGTGCCACACCACCTGGGTCACGCCACCCGCGTATCCGCGGTACACCGAGCGCAGGTTGGCCGAGTTCTGCCAGCCTCCGGCGGTCGTCGCCCAGACGCTCGCCCGCGCCGCGCAACACTCGCTCGACACGACGGGGGTGCCGTTCAGATGCGCGCCGACCGACACCAGCCGGTAGGGCTCGATGTTGTCGTAGAACACCAGCGACTCGCCCTCGGGCACGTCGACATGGGTGGCCGCCTGCGGCGTGTCGATGGGTCCGCCGTACGGCTGGCTCCGCAGCGCCATGCCGCGTTCGTTCGCCCATTGGCGTAACGGCACGAGCCGGGAGTCGATGTACAGGTCGTTCCAGGTCTGCCGGTAGTCGGTCCGGATGCGCGCGCCGCTGCCGTCGGTGAAGTCGAAGAACGGTGCCGCGGTGAGGCCCGCGGATCCGGCGTCGGTGAGCGCCGGAAGAACCGAGATCGGCGAGTAGCCCCGCCGCCGCTCCCACTGGTCGGCGAAGTCCCACGTCCACTTCTGCGCGGTCCCGAGTTCGAGCGAATCCTCGAAGAGGTCGACCCTGCCGACGGCGTCGAGCGCCTGCCGCACCGGCGGGGTCAGAATCGACGAGTCGTAGAACTGCGTCGTCGCCCGGACTCCCTGTTCGCTGAGGTGGTCGAGGACGTAGTTCGGTGTGGTCGTGGTGAAGTTGTTGCGAAGCTGGCCGTCGCCGGTCTGGAAGAAACCCATCAACACATAGGTGTCGCCGGCGTCGCCCGGCACGTCGAGGCTCAGCGTGCCGTCGTCGCCGACGCTGCCGGTGAGGTCCCGCACGCTGTCGCGGTGGAGCATCCGGGGACCGCTGCCCTGGCGGTCGCAGGCCGCGTCCGCGCACTGGGCGAGCAGCACGGCGATCGGGGTGCGCTGCGCACCGCCCGGGGGTCGCGGGCTGTAGTTGGTCGGCAGGGCGCCACCGTATCTCGTACCGCCCTTGACGAAGGCGTGCGAGAACACCAACTGTTGCGACGCCCGTGGATCGTTGACATCGGTCACCGTGGGGACGATCGCCGGCCATCGTGGACTGATGGTGAAGTCCAGGGCCAGATCGAGCCGGTCGGCGGTCTCCAGCATGCTCTGGACCTTCTGTGCCCAGCGCGGCGAGCCCCAGCCGTACTCCGCCAGGAACTCGGGGTCGAAGGCCCTCGGGCCGGTGGCGGTGGTCGTGGCGACCTCCGCGCCGCCGGCGCCGACGGCCTTCATGTCGGCGAGCTCGGCGCGTAACTGCTCGTCCTGTGTGAAGGCCATCGGCATCCACCAGCGATACTTCGGACGCGCCGTCGAGGGTGGATCGGCGAATGTCCCGGCGGTCAGCCTAGGCACGGATCCGGCGAGCGCCGCCGGCGCCGACGCGGCGTGCGAGGGAGGCGGGGCAGTCGATGCGATGACGACGGGGATGCCGGCGAGCGCCGCCGCGAGGAGCGGAACAGCGGCTACGCGGTAGCGACGCTCACCGAACATCACCGGACTCCGATCTGCCCGCGGGCACCAGGGCGTTCATCGGCAGGTGGGCGGTGAGGCCCCGGATGCGGTTGGTGTTAGTGGTGCGCAGCCAGGACAACTCGGCGTTGCTCAGCGCGCGGTCGTAGACACGGAACTCGTCCATGCTGCCGTGGAACCGGTTCGCCCCGTCGAGCCGCTGCCCGAGGTAGATGGGTGTGGGATCGTCGCCGCTGACCGCCCCGGCGGCACCGGACGCGGCGCTGACCTGGGCACCGTCCACGAACAACGTGACGGTGTCCGCTTGGCGACGCAGCACGACGTGGTGCCAGGCGCCATCGGCGTACGCGCCGGCGGAGGTGACGCCGGCCGACCCCGTGGCGGTGGTCACCGTGCCACGGATCCGGTTGTTGCCCGGTTCGGCACTCAGCTGCACCGCGGGTTCGCCGTTGAGGCCGTACGCCCAGACCAGTGCCTGGTCCTTGCTGGTGTCGCGGTACTTGATCCACGTCGACACGGTGAAGTCACCGGTGCCCAGGACCGGCTCAGTCCGGAAGGGCAGCTGCGCCCGGCCACGCTCCCCGTCGAAGCTGAACGCCCGGCCGTACCGGCCCGCGGTGGTGGTGACGCCGTCGAACACCAGCGCCGACCGGCCCGGCACGTCCGGAGTGGTGGACGGGGTGTGCAGGTCGCGGTCGTTGAGCCGGACGAAGGCGATCTCGGAGCGGTAGTCGGTGGCGCCGCGCTCGTAGAGCAGCCCGACATCACCGCCCGGCAGTTCCACCATGTCGGCGTAGCCGCCGTAACAGGCGCATTCCTCCACTGTGGCGCTGCGGTCATTGGTTCCGTACACCTGGACGCCCTCGTCGGTCGAGTCGAGCGGGGTGTCGACGGACTGCCAGCTCAGCCCTTCGTCGAACGACGAGCGGATGGTCGGCCTGATCCTCGGCTCCGTGTTCACCGACGGCGCCATGGTGAGGATCCGGTTGTATGCGTCACCTTCGTCGGTGGCCACCAGCCGCAACGACGAGGACTGGATGTGCGGTGCCTCGAACCCGGGCCGCAGCGTGAAGTCGCTGTGGTACGTCGCCCCGCCGTCCTTGCTGATCGCCACCGCCCGGTGTGGGCGGACGTTCGGGTCGGCCTCCTCCTCGGGCGTGCCACCGGTCCAGTTCTGCCTGGCCCACACCATGATGTCGCCGTTGACGAGCTCCACCAGGCTGAGTTCCTGCGGGATCAGCTGGCGGTCCATGCCGTATAAGGCGTTGGCGCCCCGGTGCCAGGTGACGCCGGCGTCATCGCTGTAGACCAGCATCGCGCCGGCCCCCTCGCCGGAGTTGTAGTTGACGCCCGCGATCAGTCGGCCGACGTGCGCGCCGCGGGTGAGCTGGATGGCGTGCACCGGGCCGGTCGCGTAGTGGCCCCAGGACGGATCGTCCAGCTCGGGCAGTGGGCGTGGAGCAGCCCACGTCAGTCCGTTGTCGTCGCTGTGCAGGACGTACGGGGTCCGCGGCGCGGTTCGGTGGTTGGTCCCGGGTTTGGTCGGATCCACCGGGTTGTGTGTTCCCAACAGCACGATCCGGCCGTCCGGCGCGTCGACCGCCTGAGCACCCGGCAGCTGCCGGTACACCACCGGGCCGGGATTGCTGCGGGTCGCCGGCGCCACCGGGTCCCCTGGTTCGCCGCGCACCACGGTCTGCGCCGGCTGCCATTCTGTGGCGCCGGCGGGCAGACGGCGGACGACCGTCTCGATGTTGGATTTGTCCGCACACGTGTGGAACCGGTGCTCGGCGAAGGCCAGCAGCGAGCCGTCCACCGCCCGGACGATCGACGGAATCCGGTAGCACCCGGACGGCACGTTCGGGCTGGAGAACAGCACGGTGGTCTTCGACTCGAACGGGTCGACCGTCGCCGCGGTGAGGTCCGCCGCCGCGGCCTGGACAGGTGTCAGCGCAGCCGCCATGCTGATCCCGAAGGCGATCAGCACAGCCCGGTACTTGGGTTTGCGATGAACTATCACCGTCGCCGCTCCTCTGTGTCATGGCGATGAGGGTTCTGGGGGGAAGAGGATCAGGCGCCGGGTGGGATGACGGCGTCCATCGGCAGGTGTGCGGTGCGGCCGGGAATGCCGTTGGTGTCGCCGGTGCGCAGCCGGGTCAGCTCGGCGGTGCTCAGCGCACGGTCGTAGATTCGGAACTCGTCCATGCTGCCGTGGAACCGGTTCGCCCCGTCGAGGCCCTGCCCGAGGTATATCGGTGCGGGGTCGTCGCCGGTGACGGCACCGCCTGCCCCGGACGCGACCCCGGCCTGTGCACCGTCGACGAACAGGGTGACCGTGTCGCCCTGCCTGCGCAGCGCCACGTGATGCCACGCGCCGTCGGCGTAATCGCCGGCGGACATGACGGCCACCGATCCGCCGGCGGCGTTCACCATGCCACGGATACGGTCACTGCCCGGCTCGGCCCGCAACCACACCTTCGCCTCGCCGTCCTGGCCGTACGCCGAGAAGATGACCTGGTCCTTGGTGTCGTCGTCGTGCCTGACCCAGGTCGACACGGTGAAATCGCCCGAACCCAGCACCGGCGCGGTCCGGTACGGCAACTGCACCCGACCCCGCTGCCCATCGAAGGCCAGCGCCTGGCCGTACACGCCGCGGGTGGTCGTGACACCCTCGAACACCAGCGCCGACCTGCCCGGCACGTCCGGAGTGGTGGACGGGGTGTGCAGGTCGCGGTCGTCGAGTACGACGAACGCGATCTCCGCACGGTAGTCGGTGGTCCCGGCGCAGGTCCGGGTGGACCAGCAACCGGACCTGGTCCGTTCGTAGAGCAGCCCGACATGGCCGTTGGGTAGTTCCACCATGTCCGAGTAACCGCCGTAGCAGGCGCAGTCCTCGACGGAGATGTCGCGGTTGTTGTCGCCCCACACCTGGACGCCTTCGTCGCTCGAGCGGGCGGGGGTGTCGACGGTCTGCCAGCTGAGTCCCTCGTCGAACGTCGAGCGGATGGTCATCCGGCTCCGCGGGTCCACATTCACCGATGCCGCGGACGTGAGGATCCGGTTGTACCGGTCCCCTTCGTCGGTGGCCCGCAGCCGCAATGCCGCCGACTGGACTGGCGGTGCCTCGAATCCGCGCAGCAGCGTGAAGCCACTGTCGTATGTCTGGCCGCCGTCCTTGCTGATGGCGTACGCCCGGTGCGGGCGGATGTCCGGGTCGGCCTCTTCCTCGTCGGTGCCGCCGCTCCAGTTCTGCCTGGCCCACACGAAAATGTCACCGTTGGCCTGTTCGACCAGGCTCATCTCCTGCGGGATCAGTTGCCGGCCCAGCGGATAGTCCACCCGCGCGCCCCGCTGCCAGGTCACGCCGCCGTCATCGCTGTAGACGAGCATGGCACCGCGGACGCCCGGGGGGACATAGTTGACGCCTGCCACCAGCCGCCCGGCGTGGGCGCCGCGAGTGAGCTGGATGGCGTGCACCGGACCTGTCGCGTAGTGACCCCAGGCCGGGTCGTCCAGCTCCTCCAGGGTACGTGGCTGGCTCCAGGTCACCCCGTTGTCGTCGCTGTACACCATGTACGGGGTACGTGGGGCACCCCCCTGGCTCTGGCCGGGAGTGGCCGGGTCCACCGGGTTGTGCGTGCCCAGCAGCACGATCCGGCCGTCCGGGGCGCCGGCCGCCGGAGCGCCCGGCAGGTGCCGGTACACCACCGGCGCGGCGTTGCCGCGGGTCGCCGGCGCCTGCGGATTGTCAGGCTCGCCCCGCACGACCGTCTGCTCCGGCAGCCACTGTGTGGCCCCGGCCGGCAGCCGCCTGACCACCGTCTCGATGTCGGACTTGTCGGCGCAGCTGTTGAGCCGGTGCTCGGCGAAGGCCAGCAACGACCCGTCCACCGCCCGGACGATCGCCGGAATCCGGTGACACCCGGTCGGCACGTTCGGGTCGGAGAACACCACCGTTGTCTTCGCCCGGAACGGGTCCGCCGTCGTCTCGATGACGTCGGCCGCGACGGGTACCGCCGTCATCGGCATCAACACCGCCGCCGCGCCGGCTAAAGCGGCGAACCTCGATAACCGGTGTCGGAGTCTGCGATGAGTTGTCACGATCGTCGTTCCTCTCCTCATGGGGGGTCACGAGTCGGTGCGGTGCTTGGCGACCGCGGACGCGAACAGCTCGTGCCGCGCGGCACGGTCGTCCTCGGTGGTGATTCCGCGGTGCGGGGCACTGAGGTCCAGATAGGTGGGTGGGGTCGCGTCGTAGAGCGCCCACCGCGTCACGGCCTCGCGCATCTGCCCGAGCGCATCACCGTACGCGGGGTCGTCGAGGAGGTCAGTCAGCTCGTGCGGGTCGGCGGCCAGGTCGAAGAAGGACTCTCCGGCCGTCTCGGACCACAGCAGCTTGTACCGCTCGGTGCGGGCCATGCCCCCGGCGCCCAGCCGGCGGCGGGTCTCGGCGAAGACACAGTCGTGCCCGGCCACCGGGTCGGCCAGGTCGCGACCGGGCAGCGGTGACGCCGGCTGCACGCCACAGCTCGCCAGGATCGTCGGGGCGACGTCGACCAGCGAGACAAGCGCGTCGGCGACATCGCCGCGCCGTCGCCCGCCCGGAAACTTGACCAGCAGCGGCACCTTCACCACAGGGTCGTACATCGGGCCGTCCTTGAGGAGCAGGTGGTGGAAGCCGAGGTACTCTCCGTGGTCGGCGGTGAAGAAGATCAGTGTGTCGTCGTAGAGCCCGCGCTCCCGCAGCAGGTCGAGCATCAGGCCCACCTGGTGGTCCAGCTGCGTGATGGTGGCGTAGTAGTGCGCCATGACCCGTTGCAGCAGCGGCAGCGTCAGCGGTTCGTTGTCGAAGTACTCCCGTCGGTGGTGGCGGTCGCCTTCCGGAATCGTGTCCGTCCAGCCCGGTAACGGGGTCAGCGTCGCCGGGTCGTACAGGTCGTCCCAGCCCGCGGGCGGGTCGAACGGGTGATGCGGCTTGATGAACGACACGTGCAGCAACTGACCGGTGCCGCCGGACCAGCCGGCCAGCACGGTCCGCGCCCGTTCGCCGATCCAGGTGGTGGAGTGCCACTGTTCCGGCAGGTTCGACCTTCCGCTGCCGAAGGTCTCCCAGTACGACCGGGATGCCTGCGCGCGGAATTCCTGCTCCTGGTCGACGAGGTCGGTCACCGGCGCCAGTCCGGCTGCGGCCAGCTCCCGGTGGTAGTCGTCGTCGTACCGGCCGGGCCCGTCCTGCTCGGCGAGCTCCATGTGGTCGTAGCCGACGTCAAGGTAGGTCGGCGTGAAGTGCATCTTGCCGACCGCCGCCGTCCGGTACCCGGCCCGGCGTAACGCCCGCGGGAACGTGTCGATGCCGGGCGCGAGAGTGCAACGGTTCGTCCAACCACCATGCTGGCGCACGTGCAGGCCGGACAGCAGCGAGTACCGGGATGGGGTGCAGACCGGGAACGGGCAGAACGCGTTGCGGTATCGGACGCCGTCGGCGGCCAGCTGGTCCAGGTTGGGGGTACGCACGTCCGGGTTGCCGGCGACGCCGAGGCAGTCCGCCCGGAACTGGTCGGCCTGGATGACCAGAACGTTGGGCATCAGTGGATCTCGTCGCCGAATCCGAGCCGGGTCACCTCGGCGCGCAACCCGGCCAGCTCATGCGAACCGGGCGACACCAGCGGCTGGCGGCATGGTCCACAGTCGACGGCGAACAAGGAGCCGAGCGCTTTGAAGCCGGCCAGCTCGCCACCGTACCGCCCGGCGATTTCGATGACCTGCTGCGCCTGGAGTTGGAGCCGTTGCGCGGCCGCCAGGTCTCCTCCGGCGGCGTGGTCGAGCATCTGACGGAACAGCGGGCCGGCGAAGTTGTACACCGAACCGATGGCGGCTCGTGCCCCCCACTGCCAGGCGGCGAGCGCCAGGTTGGCCACGCCGACGTAGATCTCCTGTTCCTCCCCCGCCAGGTGCAGGCAGCGTTGCAGGTCGACCATGTCGTTGTGGGCGAACTTGACCCCGGCGAAGGTCGGGATCCTCTCCCGCGCGGCCAGCAGAACGTCGCTGGCACGCAGGTTCACTCCGGTCGCCGAGGGGATGTGGTAGTAGGTGAACGGCAGTGTCGGGGCGGCGTCCGCGATGGCCGCGCAGGCATCGACCAGCGCGGCCACTGTGTTGGGACGATGGAAGTACGGGGCGACCGCGGAGATCGCCTTCACCCCCAGCGATTCCGCGTGCGCCGCCAGCCGGCCGGCTTCGATGACGCTCGCGTGTCCGACATGGACGAGGACGTCCAGCCGGCCGGCCGCGACCTCGCACCACCGCTCGACCAGCGCCATCCGCTCGGCGGTGGACATGGACGCTCCTTCGCCGGCGGTGCCGCCGACGAACGCCGCCGGCGACCCCCACGCGACCAGCGCGTCCGCCTGCTTCGCGA
Organism: Nonomuraea sp. 3N208; assembly: GCF_052245935.1. Taxonomy (NCBI): domain Bacteria; kingdom Bacillati; phylum Actinomycetota; class Actinomycetes; order Streptosporangiales; family Streptosporangiaceae; genus Nonomuraea; species Nonomuraea sp. 3N208. The sequence continues at coordinate 80,502 of NZ_JBQQBR010000048.1, forward strand.
CGATGTCGAGGGCGAGTCCGCCAGCCTCGTCGAATGGGGTGAACACGGCGGTGAGCAGCGCCATGTCCGGTCCGTCGGTGCAGTAGCCCAAGCGGGTCATACGGTTCCCTTCGATTGGCCGGCGGGCCGGTCAGGCCTTCGTGTTGATGAGGGTGACGAAGTCGCGGGGATCGGTGGCCAGGCCGGTGATGCGCTTGTCGAGCGCGAACAGCGACGGCTGGGTGGAGATCCCGATCGCCCAGGACTCCTCGGCGAGAACCTTGTTCAGCGCCGCGTACGCGGCCTTCTGGTCCTCCGGCGTGATCGCGGAGCCGGCCGCGGCCACCGCCTCGACGTACGCGGGCGGCACCTTCTCGCGGAACGTCGTGTTCTCCTTGCCCGGCAGCATCTGCCGGCCCCGGGCGATCAGCGACGGGCTCTGCAGGTTGTTCGGCTGCGCGGCGACGGTGCACTGCAGTTTGCTGGCGAACAACGCCTCGAGGTACGCGGCCTCCTCCTGCGGGGCGATCTCCAACTCGAACCCGATCTTCTTCAGGTCCGCCTGGATGATCTGCAACACCTCCACGGAGGGGCTTCCTGAGGTCACGCCCGCGGTGGCCTTGCGCGCGCCGCCGGACTGCTCCAGCATCGCGGCCGCGGCGTCCAGGTCGAACCCATGCGAGTCGAGGTACGCCGGGTCGAACGCGGGCGACGGCGGCATGAACGCCGTGTAGATGGGGTCGCCGATGCCGAAGTTGACCTGCTTGATGATCCGCTCGCGGTCGATGGCCCGCGCCAGCGCCTGCCGCAGCAGCTTGTTGTCGAACGGCGGGATGGTGGCGTTCATGAAGAACAGGGTCATCCGGCCGCTGCCCTTCACCAGGGTGAACCGATCCTTCAGCCGCTCGGAGTGCCGGAACCCGATGTATGCGGCGCCGTCGACGGACCCCGACTCGAGCGCGGCCACCAACGCGTCCTCGTCGGTGAAGAACCGGTACTCGACTTCGTTGAGGTATGGCTTGCCCGCATCGTAGAAGTCGGGGTTCTTCGTCAGCGTCAGGCGCTGGTTGCGCTGGAACTCCCCGAGCCGGAACGCCCCGGAGCCGGCCGGCTGGTGTTCCAGCTGCTTCGGGGTGTTTTTGTCCGCCGGAATCAGCGGGAACGCGAACATCCAGTCGATGACGAGCGCCTCCGGGGTGGGCGCCTTGAAGTCGACGCGTACGGTGCGATCGTCGACCGCGGTCGCCGTGGCGATGAACGCGGACGGCTGCGCGAGGGTGAATGCGGTATCGGGGTTCTGCGCCCGCTTGATACCGGCGACGACATCCGCTGCGCTGACCGCCGCACCGGAGTGGAATTTCGCCTCCCGCAGGGTGAGGGTGACCGACGCGTGGTCGGCGGCGAACTCCCACTTCTCGGCGCCTGCGGGGATGGCCTTGTACGTGCCGTCGGTCGGGTAGTCGACCAGGTACGTGTAGAAGGCATGGATGTGGATGTCGGTGTTGGTGACGTACGGGTCGAACTGCATGATCTTCGTCGTACCGAGCGTGAGCTTGCCGGCGCCGGCGTCACCGCCGGTGCCGGCAACGTCGCTGGAACCGCAGGCGCCCAGCAGCGGCGCGGTGGCGAGCGCGCCGGTGACCGCCAGGCCGGTCCGTAGTAGCGCGCGGCGGGAAATGAGGCGGGACTGTCGCGGAGAAATGCTCATGGTGATGCCCTCTGAGGTGGAGTGGGGGGTGGAGGTCAGGTGAGCCGGATACGCGGATCTAGGACGCCGTAGGCCACGTCCACCAGGAGATTCAGCAGCAGGAACGTGGCGACGACGAACAGCACCCCGCCCTGTACCAGGGCGTAGTCGCGTTCCCCGATAGCGGTGTAGAGCAGCCGCCCGAGTCCGGGGTAGTTGAAGACGGCCTCGATGACGACGGTGCCGCCGAGAAAGCTGCCGAGCTGGAGTCCGACGATGGTGACGGTCGGCAGTGCGGCGTTCCGCACGGCGTGCCGGCGGATCACGTCCCGTTCCGGCACGCCCTTGGCGCGGGCGGTACGGATGTAGTCCTTGCCCATCACCTCGCCCAGCGAGTTGGCGAGGAACCGGGCGGTGACGCTGGAGGTGTGCACGGCGATGGCGGCCGCGGGCAGGATCGTGCTGGTCAGCGCGGCACCGGGGTCCTGCCAGAGCGGCACGAAATCGCTGGAGGCGGGCAGCCATCGCAGCTGCACGGCGAGCACGATGATGAGCAGCAGACCGAGCCAGAACGCCGGCACTGCCAGGCCCACCGTGAGGTAGCCCTGCAGGACCCGGCCGACGACCGAGTACGGCCGCAACGCCACCACGATGCCGACCGGCACCGCGATGAGCAGCGTCAGCACCAGGGTGAACCCGGCCAGCTGCACCGTCGCCGGGATCCGGTCCAGCAGCTCGGTGAGCACCGGCTGGCCCGAGTAGTACGACGCGCCGAGGTCACCGGTGACCGCGTGGCCGAGCCAGACCCCGTACTGCGCCAGGAAGGGCTGGTCCAGCCCCATCCGGGCGCGGGTCGCTGCCAACTCGGCGGCGCTCGCGTCCGGGCCGATCAACACCGTGGCAGGGTCTCCGGGCAGCAGGAGGACGAACGCCCACACGGCGATCGAGCCGAGCAGCAGCACCACCGCGAACTGCATCAGCCGGCGGACCAGATAGCCGTACATCTACACCGCTCCTCTGCCGATGCCGCGCGCCCCCGCGCGCGGCCCGCCGCCACCGACCGCAAGCTGCAGGCCACGCCCGATCCGTTCCAGGAAGAACACGGTGGCGGCCAGGCAGATCCCCGGGAACAGTCCGTAGGTCGGACTCTGGTACAGGTACGAACGGGCGTCCTGGAGCATGCCGCCCCACGATGGCGCCGGCGGCGGGGTGCCGAGCCCGAGGAAGCTCAGCCCCGCTTCGATCACGACCGCCATCGACGCGGTGATGACGAACTGCACCATGATCGGACCGAGCACGTTCGGCAGTACGGTGCGGGCCATCGTGTCCGGCGTGCTCGCGCCCATCCCACGGGCCGCCAGCACGAAGTCGCGCTCGCGCACCTCCAGGGTCGCCACCCGGGTCAGCCGGGCGAACTCCGGTATCGCACCGATCCCGATCGCCACGATCAGGTTGACCCGGCCCGGCCCCAGCACCGCGATGATGACCAGCGCGAGCAGGATCCCGGGCACCGCCAGCAGCAGGTCGACCACCCGCATCGCGACCGCGTCGGCCCACCGCCCCAGGTACCCGGCGACAAGCCCCAGCGGGACCCCGATTCCCGCACCGACCGCGGCGGCACCAGCCGCGACGAGCAGCGAGCCGCGAGCGCCGTGGATCATCCGGGAGACGATGTCCCGGCCGAGCTGGTCGGTGCCGAGCCAGTACGTCCCGGACGGGCCGAGCAAGGGCTCGCCGCCCTGCGCGGCCGGGTCGAACGGCGCGACGATCGGCGCGAGCAGCGCCATCACCGCGAGCGTGGCCAACCCGACCGCACCGACGACGGCGGACCGGGACCGGGCGAACCGGCGCGCAGCCGCCAGCCGTCGCCGTTGGGGCGCAACCGTCGGGACGCCGGCGGGTGGCGCGCTCATGCGCTCACCTGCGGGACCAGATCGGGAACTTCGTCGGCGAAGTGGCAGGCCGTGTGCCCGCCGGCGACGGAACGGAGCAAGGGTTCCTCCTCGGCACAGCGGGCCGCCGCGATCGGGCATCGGGTACGGAAGCGGCACCCCGACGGCGGGTTCACCGGACTGGGGACGTCACCGCCCAGCGGCACCCGGCGCCGGGTCTCGCGGCCGACCGGATCCGGAACCGGCACCGACGCCAGCAGCGAACGGGTGTAGGGGTGGCGCGGGTCGTCGTACACCCGGGTCACCGACCCGGACTCGACGATTTTCCCGAGGTACATGACCGCGACCTGGTCGGCGACCTGGCGGATCACCGAAAGATCGTGGCTGACGAACAGGTATGCCATCCCGGATTCCCGCTGCAGGTCCGCCAGCAGGTTCAGCACCTGCGCCTGCACCGACACGTCCAGGGCGGACACCGGCTCGTCGAGGATCAGCAGCCGGGGCCGGGATGCCAGGGCCCGCGCGATCGCCACCCGCTGGCGCTGACCGCCGGAGAACTCCGCCGGGAACCGATCGACGTGCTCCGGCCGCAGGCCCACGCGGCTGAACAGCTCGCGCACGTCTTCCCGGCGCCGCGCGCGGGGAAGGCGCTGCAGCCGCAGCGGCTCGGCCACGTTGTCACCGACGGTCAGGCGCGGATTCAGCGAGGCGTACGGATCCTGGAAGACCATCTGCGCGCGCCGCCGGATCCGCCGCAGGCCGGCCCGGCCCGCCCGCCCGACGTCGTCGCCCTCCACGAGGATCTGCCCGCCGGTCGGATCCACCAGCCGCAGGACGAGCCGCGCGAGCGTGGTCTTGCCACAGCCGGACTCGCCGACCAGGCCGAGCGTTCCGCCAGCCGGGATGCGCAGCGATACTCCGTCCACCGCGTGCACCCAGGCGGTCGCCCGCGCGAAGACCCCGGATCGCACCGGGAACCGGCTCACCGCATCCCGGACCTCCAGGACCGGCACGGCCGACTCCGGTGCCGCCTCGCCGGCACCGGCCGGCGTGGCCACCGGCTCCGCCGGGTCGCTGCTCAGTGGCTGCGCGCCGTCTCCCATCCCGGGCCTCGCCGCCGCCTCGTCCGGGAAGTGGCAGGCGCTCGCGCCGGTACCGGCGTCGTCGGCCCGCAACTCCGGCCGGGTCTGTATGCAGACACTGCGGCCGCGGGCGGTCGGGCAGCGCGGCGCGAACGCACACCCTGGTGGCTTCTCGGTGAGGTCGGGCGGCTGTCCCGGGATCGGGAGCAGCCGTTCCGCGGTGCTGTCGAGCCGGGGCAGCGAGCGCATCAGGGCGGCGGTATAGGGGTGTCGCGGCCGGGTGAAGATCGAAATGACGTCGCCGGTCTCCACGATCCGGCCGCCGTAGGTCACGGCGACCCGGTCGGCGGTCTCGGCGACCACTCCGAGGTCGTGGGTGATCAGCACGACGCCGGCGCCGGTCTCCTCCCGCGCCAGCCGGAGTACGTCGAGGATCTGCGCCTGGACGCTCACGTCCAGCGCCGTGGTCGGCTCGTCCGCGATCAGGACCTTCGGGCGGTTGGCGATCGCCATGGCGATCATCACCCGCTGGCACATCCCCCCGGAGAACTGGTGGGGGTACTGGTCGTAGCGGGCCCGCGGGTGGGGCACGCCCACCATCTCGAGCAGCTCCACGACGCGCTCCCGCGCCGCGTTGGCCGTCAGGGCCCGGTCGTGCACCCGCAGTCCCTCGGCGATCTGGTCGCCGACTCGCTGGACCGGGTTGAGGGCGGAGATGGCGTCCTGGAAGATCATCGCCACGTCGCGCCCGAGCCGCCGCCGCAGCTCCGCCTCCGGCAGGGTCAGCAGATCCACACCGGCGAGCATCACCTCGCCGGAGACCCGCCGCAGGTTCGCCGTCTGGAGCAGGCCCAGCGCGGCGAGCACCGAGACGCTCTTGCCCGACCCGGTCTCCCCCACCACGCTGAGCGTCTCGCCGCCGTAGACGTCGTAGCTCATCCCGTCGACCGCGCGCACCACGCCCGCCGGCGTCGTGAACTCGACAACCAGGTTCCGCACGCTCAGCACCGGCTGGCCGGCACCGCGATCCGGCACTACGGGCATGGTGCCGCTGTGGGCGATGTCGTCTCGGACCACACCATCCAGGCCTCCACCTGACACCGGCGACCTCCTTCGCACCGGAATACCAGCGCGTTGCTGCAAGATGTCCTACAGATTTCGTCACCGTAAGCGGCGCCCATCACAGTGTCAAGACTGGCAAGATATCCTACAAGTTGATACGAATAGGAGGTCGATCCAGAACGTGGCGACTCGAGAGGACGACGTGCAGCCGGAGTTCCGGCGGCTCGGCAACGCCCCTCCGCTGCACAAGATCGTGCAGCAGGAGATCAGAAACTACATCCTCAAGCAGGGGCTGCGCCCCGGTGACCCACTCAAGCCGGAGTCCGAACTGGCCCGGCTGTTCGGGGTCAGTCGCAACTCGGTCCGCGAGGCGGTCAAGGCGCTGGAGTCCACCGGCGTCCTGGAGACGCGTCGCGGCAGCGGCGTCTACGTATGCCACTTCTCCTTTACTCCACTGCTCGACCACCTCTCCTACGGCCTCATGCAAGACCATCGAGCACTGCGAGAGTTGGTCGCGTTGCGGAAGACCCTCGAAGCCGGCCTGGTCGCCGACGCGATGCGGGCCATGTCGCCCACGAGCGTCGCCGCGCTGCGAGAGAACCTGGACACGATGCGCAGGCTCGCCGAACAGGGGGAGGGCTTCCCCGAGCAGGATCGCCAGTTCCACCAGCTATTGTTCCGCGATCTCGACAACGGGATGCTGCTGAGGCTGTTCGATCAGTTCTGGCTCGCCTTCCACGCCGTGGCGCCACCGCCGCGCGGTCGCACGCCGATGGATGCCTACCACGGCCACGCCGCCATCCTCGATGCGATCCTCAGCGGCGATCCGGACCGGGCGCGTGCGGCGATCCAGGACCACTACATCGGCATCGAATCCAAACTCACCGAGAACTCGCCGACGGAAACACCACCGGCCGAGACAACCACGGAGTCAGGTTGACCGGGCGGCTCGCGCCGGCATGTGGAGCCAAGCGCCGACCGCGGCCCGCTCGGGCACTGTCAGGCCAGGTGGGGCGCGCGATGGTTCGGCGGCTCGTCGTTCCCCACGGCGTACCCGTCGCTGGCCGAGCAGTCTTCACGAGCTCGGCGTCGAGGTTGTCATGCTCACGGGGGACAACGCCGCTACCGCGGAACGCATCGCCCAACAGCTCGGCATCGACACCGTGATTGCCGAGGTGCTGCCGGGAGACAAGGCGGCCAAGGTCGCCGAGCTTCAGAAAGACGGACGCAGGGTCGCCATGGTGGGAGATGGCGTCAACGACGCCCCGGCCCTCGCCCAGGCCGATCTGGGCATCGCCATCGGGGCCGGCACGGACGTGGCCATCGAGACGGCCGACGTCGTGCTGATGCGGTCGGATCCACTGGACGTGCCCACGGCACTGCAGATCGGCCGTGGCACCCTGCGTAAGATGCGGCAGAACCTCGGCTGGGCGATCGGCTACAACACGCTCGCGCTGCCCATCGCCGCCGGGGTGTTCGAGCCGGCGTTCGGGCTCGTACTCCGGCCTGAGATCGCCGCACTGTCGATGTCAGGCTCCAGTGTCATCGTCGCCGTCAACGCCCTGGCGCTCAAACGACTGCGTCTGCCCGCTACGTGAGAAGTCCGGTCAAGATGACCGTGACGAGACGGCGGGCGGCGTCCTCGGAGGGCAGTTCGCCGGCCGCGGAAACGGCGTGCAGGCAGTAGGTGGCGAGTTCTTCCGGCGCGACGTCGTCGCGGAAAGCGCCGGCTCGCGCGCCTTCTGCCAGGAGGTCCCGGATCATGTCGTGGAGCTGTCGCTGGGCTCGGGCGACCTGCTCGTCGCGGTGCAGGAACGACACGAGCGCGTTGTCGCCGTGTCCACGGGACCGCTGGGTGATGAGGGCGTAGGCCTCCAGCACGGCTCGAAACCGCGATTCGGCGTCGCCGACCCTGTCGCGGACTCCAGCGAGGTGTTCGAGGTGGGCGGCGATCTGCCGTTCGTGCCAAGCGAGCAGGATCGTTTCGACGTCCGGGAAGTATTTGTACAGGGTCGCGCGCCCGATGCCGGTCTTCTCCGCGATCTCGGACATGGTGACCGATCGCAGCCCGTGCTCGGCCACGAGCGCCGACGTGTGGTTGAGGATCGCGTCGCGTACGTCACGGCGATGCGCCTCGATCGTCTCGTTCCACAGTCTCGGCACGCCATGAGCATACGACACGACATGGTCGATACGCGATGCATTGACGAAGTCATAGTGTTTCGTAAAGTATGGGTCCGCGCCCGCTCCCGCCGACCATGGAGGACAGTCACATGGCAGACGCACACGACCGAACCGACGGCGATGTCGGCATGCCACGCTGGGTGAAGGTGGCGGGGATCATCGCCGCCGTTCTGGTTGTGCTCTTCGTCGTCCTGCTGCTCACCGGCGGCCATGGACCCGGCCGCCACTTCGCTGCGGACTCGGCCCTTGCCGTCCCCATGGCCTCATGAGGACGATGGCGCCTGCCCTCCGCAAGTTAGTCCTCACCACCCACATCACCTCGTCCATGGGCTGGCTCGGCGCGGTCCTCGTCTTCCTGGCTCTCGCCATCATCGGGCTCACCAGCCAGGACGCTCAGACAGTCCGGGCCGTCTACCTGGTGATGGAGCCGGCGGCCTGGTACACCCTCATCCCTCTGGCCGTCGCCTCGCTGCTCACCGGGCTCCTCCAGTCCCTGGGAACCACGTGGGGTCTGTTCCGACACTACTGGGTCCTGTTCAAGCTCCTGATCAACGTCGGGGCCATCATCGTCCTGCTGATGTACACCGAGACGCTCGCCTATCTGGCAGGGGTCGCAGCAGCACCGGGCTCCACATCGGGCATGCTGAAGAGCCCCTCCGTCCTGATCCACGCCGTTCTAGCACTGGTGTTGCTGCTGGTGGCCACCGTGCTGGCGGTGTACAAGCCACGCGGCCGCACCCGATACGCGATCAGGACACGCCCCGGTTCAGCGGCCGGCGGACTGCCCGCCCAGGACGCGCATATCGGCAGGTGACCGGAGTGCGGACCTTGACTCCCGGCGATCCGGTTATCGGTGAAGGTCCAGAGCTCTTTGCGGAGCGCGTAGTCGAGTTCCTTGGCCCACTTGCGGGCCCAGGAAGGCGATGATCTCATCGTCGAGGTGGGCCTGCTCCACCTGCCCGGCACCGGCGGCGGTGATGACGCGGCGCAGCCAGGGACTCCCATGACCAAAGGGCGTTCCCGGCGATGGCGACACGATTCGTTGATGGCTCCGAGTCGGTGTTCGCTCGGAGCCATCAACGTACCTCTACTTGAATCGGCGTAGCCGCAGGCTGTTGCTCACCACGAACACGCTGGAGAACGCCATCGCCGCCCCCGCGATCATCGGGTTGAGCAGGCCGAGCGCGGCCAGCGGCAGGGCGGCCACGTTGTAGGCGAAGGCCCAGAACAGGTTGCCCTTGATCGTGGCCAGTGTCCTGCGCGACAGCCGGATGGCGTCGGCGGCCACCCGCAGGTCGCCTCTGACCAGGG